>NZ_JBKJFM010000009.1:0-71524 GCF_046614825.1 Streptomyces nanhaiensis | reverse complement strand
CCACCCGGCCGCCGCCGCTGCCGCCCCCGCCGCCGCTGCCGTCATGGCCGCGGCGGCAGGGGCGGGCGGCTGCGGTCGGGGACGTCGTCGTAGCCGGGCGGGGCGGCGGCCGGGTGGCGTTCCAGCAGGTCCAGCGCGGTGCGCACCGCCGTCTCCAGCATCGGGTGGTGGTCCTCGGCCCAGTCCGTCGGGGTGCGCAGCACCTCGATGTCGGGCTCCACGCCGTGGTTCTCCACCGACCACTTGTACTCGTCGAACCAGGCCGCGTTCATCGGCACCGTGATGACCGTGCCGTCGCCGAGCCGGTGGCGCCCGGTCATGCCGACCACCCCGCCCCAGGTGCGGACGCCGACCACCGGGCCGATGCCCAGCAGCCGGAACGCGGCGGTGATCATGTCCCCGTCGGAGGCGGTGGCCTCGTCGGCCAGGGCCACTATCGGGCCGCGCGGGGCGTTGGACGCGTAGCTGACCGGCCGGGCGTGGCGCACCAGGTCCCAGCCCAGGATGGTGCGGGTCAGCGCCTCGACGACCAGTTCGCTGATGTGGCCGCCCGCGTTGCCGCGCACGTCCACGATCAGCGCGGGCCGGGAGACCTCCATGCGCAGGTCGCGGTTGAACTGCGCCCAGCCGGAACCGCCCATGTCGGGGATGTGCAGGTAGCCGCACCGGCCGTCGCTGAGCCTGCGCACCACCGCGCGCCGCCGGCTCACCCAGTCCTGGTAGCGCAGCGGGCGCTCGTCGATGAGGGGGACGACGGCGACGCGGCGGGGGCGGCGCGGGACGGCGTCCGGGCCGTCGCCGGGCTCGTTGGTGAGGAAGGCCAGCTCGACGGTGGTGCCGCCGGCCGCCGCCAGCAGCGGGAACGGTCCGGCGTCCGGGTCCACCGGGCGGCCGTCGACGTGGGTGAGCACCGAGCCCTCGCGGATGCCGGAACCGGCCAGCGGGGAGCGGGCCCGGGAGTCGGAGGAGTCGCCGGGCAGGATGCGCCCCACCCGCCAGCGGCCCTCCCCGTCGCGGGCGAAGTCGGCGCCCAGCAGCCCGATCGGCCGCTGGTAGTGGGCCGGGCCCTCGTTGCGCCGGGCCGGGGAGACGTAGGCGTGGGAGGTGCCCAGCTCGCCCACCGTCTCGCGCAGCAGGTCGGCGAACTCGTCCGGGGAGGCCACCCGTTCGACCAGCGGGCGGTACTGGTCCAGGATCGCGTCCCAGTCCACGCCGGACATGCCCGGGTCCCAGAAGTACGACCGCATGATCCGGCCCGCCTCGTCGAACGCCTGCCGCCACTCGGCGCGCGGATCGGCGTCGTGCAGGATGCGGCGCAGGTCGAGGTGGGTGGTGGAGTCGGAGTCGGCGTGCTCGTTGGCGGGGACGGCCCGCAGGTCGCCGTCGTCGTTGACCACCAGGCGGGTGCCGTCGCCGCTGACCGCGAACCAGTCGATGTCGCTGGTCAGTTCGGTGCGCTTGGCCTTGACCAGGTCGAAGTGCTCCAGCGTGGGGCGGCCGGAGGTGTCGGCCGGGTTGGCGAAGGTCTCGCCCAGTGCCCCGGAGATCGGCCAGCGCAGCCAGACCAGCCCGCCGCCGCTGACCGGATGGAGCGAGGAGTACTTCGAGGCCGCCACGGGGAAGGGCGTGACGCGGCTGGCCAGCCCCTCGGCCTCCACCAGCACCGTCCCCTCCTCCCCGGCCGCCTCGCCGAGGGCGTCCGGGTCCAGGCCGCCGGCCGCCGGGCGGCCCTCGGGGGAGAGGGCGAACGGCGAGGGCGTGGCCGACGACAGCGGCACCAGGTACGGGCGGCAGCCCAGCGGGAAGGACAGGTCGCCGGTGTGCACGTCGTACACCGGGTCGAAACCGCGCCAGGAGAGGAAGGCGAGGTAGCGGCCGTCGCGGGTGAAGACGGGCTGCTCGTCCTCGAAGCGGCCCTCGGTGAGGTCCAGGATGGTGCTGTCGGACAGGCGGGCGATCCGGATGCGGGTGAGCGCGCCGTCGGTGCCGGGGTGGGCCCAGGCCAGCCACTGGGAGTCGGGGGAGAAGGCGAGGTGGCGGACGGGGCCGTTGACGGAGCGGACCAGCTCGGCGACGTCGGCGGCCTCCGGGGCCTCCGTGGCTTCGGATGTCCCGGCGGTTCCGGTCCCGGTGGCTCCGGTTCCGGCGGCCTCGGCCGCTCCGGCCGCCTCACCGCCCTCGCCCTCCTGCCCGGCGTCCACCAGCAGCAGCCGCCCGTCGTGCGAGGCGACGGCCAGGGTGGCGCCGTCCGGCGAGGCGACCAGCTCGTGCACCCGCCCCAGCCGTCCCGCGGCGAGCCGCACCGGCTCGCGGGCGCCGGTGGCCCGCGGCAGGTCGGCGATCTCCACCGCGTCCTCGCCCTCGGCGTCGGTGACGTAGGCGATCCGGCCTGTGGAGCCGAGCATCTCCGGCAGCCGCACCCGCACCCCCGGGGTGTCGGCGATCACCCGCGCCGGACCGTCGCGGTGGGTGAGCCAGTACAGACTGCCGCGCACCCCCACCGCACTGGCGCGCCCGGTGGTGTCCACGGCCAGGGAGTTCACGTGGCCCGCGGCCGACACCTGGTAGACGCGGCGCCCGGCGCGCGGCCCCGCCAGCCGCACCGGCAGCCGGCGCGGTTTCGCGCGCGGCGAGAAGTCGTCCACCAGCCACAGCCCGCCCGCGCACTGGTACACCACGCGCTCGCCGTCGGTGGAGGCGTGGCGGGCGTAGAAGTCGGCGTGGTCGGTGTGGCGGCGCAGGTCGGTGCCGTCGGGCAGGCAGGAGTAGAGGTTGCCCACCCCCTCGTGGTCGGAGAGGAACGCGATCCGGCCGCCGACGATCATCGGGCAGTCCAGATGCCCGTACAGCTCGGGCACCAGGCGCTCGCCCTCCAGCCACAGCCGCCCCATCGCGCCACCGCGGTAGCGCTTCCAGGAGGCCGGTTCGTGGGGCGGGGTGCCGGTCAGCAGCAGGGTGCGCCGCTCGCCGCCGAGATCGGCGACGGCGAGGTTCGACACCGGGCCCCAGGGCAGCTTCTCGCCCGGACCGCCGCCGGCCGGCAGCCGGTAGGCCCAGGCGAAGTGCGAGAACGGCTGGCCGTGCGAGGCCACGGCCAGGATGTCCCCCTCGGGAGTCCAGCCGCAGACCTGGGTGTCCACCGCGCCCCAGTACGTCAGTTGCCGCGACGGCCCGCCGTCGACCGGCGTCAGGTGCACCTCGGGGTCCAGGCTGCGCCAGTTCGTGTACGCGATGTGGCTGCCGTCGGGGGAGAAGCGCGGGTGCCCGATGCGGGTGCGGTCCACCGTCAGGCGCCAGGCGCGCGGCGGTTCGGCGGCCCCGGGCGCGAGCGGGGCGATCCACAGATCGTCCTCGGCGGTGAAGCAGAGCAGGTCGCCGCTGAGGTGCGGGAACCTGAGGTACGCCCCGGAGGGGTCCGGGGAGGGGGGAACGGGGGTGCCTGGGGATCCGGAGGTCGCGGTCATCTCTCCCATGGTCGGCAGCCGGGCGGCGGGCGGCAACTCCTGGGAGTGGCGCGGCGGTCGGCGGCTCGGATCCCACCGGCGGGAGCGGGCCGCGCCGCGCGTGAGCGGGCCCGGGGGCCGGCCGGGTCCGGTGCGGGCGGCGCTGTCCGCAAGGGAGCGCGGCCCGGGGTTCTGCGCGCCGTGCTCCGGGATCGTGCGCCGGGTTCGTGTCCCGGGCGGGCCGCGGGGGCCGGGGGACGGCACCGGCGGGCGTCGCGCGGGCGGGCGGTTCGGTCCCTGCCGCGTCCGCGGGGGTCTTTCCGGAGGGGCCTGCGTGGTTCTGCGGGGTTCTGCCGCTGAGTCCCGCGGGTCGTGCGCGGCTCTTACGCGGTCCTGCTGCGTCCTGCGGTCCTGCTGCGTCCTGCGGTTTCCGTTCCGGCCGTTTCCCGGCGCCTGCTTGCCGAAGCGCCGGACGCGCGGCCGCCGCCTCAGCCCAGCAGGGAGGTCAGTCCGCGGTCCAGGTCCAGCTCCAGGTGCTCGGAGCCGCCCGGCACCACGCCGTAGGTGCCGTGCAGGAAGCGCAGCAGACCGGTGGTGTCGAACTCGATCACCGCGACCCCCTCCGGGGCGCGCAGCTCGATGACCGTCCGTTCGGGTCCGGACGGCCGGATGTGCACGTCCCCGAGACCGACCGCGGCTCGCAGCCCCTCCTCCAGCAGCTCGCGGGAGAACACCCAGACGACATCCTGCCCGTCCAGGGAGACGTCGGAGGGGAAGACCAGACTGACGGCGAAGGGGTCGTGGCGGTCGTAGCGCAGCCCGACGGTCACCTCCCGGGTGACCGAGGGGACGGTGATCAGACGTGCCTGGACGCTGTGGTCGACGACTGCGCGCATGGGGTGCTCCTTTTCCGGGGGGCCTTTTCTCCTACGACCCCGTCAGAGCGTTTTCATGACGGCATACCGCAGGTAATCGATGTGAGTTCTGCAACAGTTCCGTGAAGGTCCGACATTGATGGCGTCTTCCCTCGGACCGGGCAAGTATCCCGATCCACCGGCAACCGGACGGGGTGGAAACGCTGTGTCTTCGCAACTGTCGCACTCGGTGACGCCTGCCCGCCGCGCCCCTCGGTACTCACCCGCCGCGACAGGGGCGCTCTTGCAAAGGGGTTGCAACTACTCCTTACCATCGGGGTGTAGAGCCGCCCCGGCTCTCCGCACCCGCCGGCCACGGTGCGGCGGGGCCGCGGCGGTCGTGGAAGCCCGAGAAGCGGAGTCCTGCCATGCATGTGCCCGACGGATTTCTCAACGCCCCGGTCTCGGTGGCCACCGGCGCCGTCGCCGCGGCCGCCGTCGCGGTGAGCCTGCGCGGCGCGCGCCGCGAACTGGCGGGCACCGCCGCGTACCACGGAGCGGAGCGCACCGCGCCGCTGGCCGGCCTCGTGGCCGCCTTCGTCTTCGCCGTGCAGATGCTCAACTTCCCCGTGGGCGCGGGCACCAGCGGCCATCTGATGGGCGGGGCACTGGCGGCGATACTCGTCGGCCCCTACACCGGGGTGCTCGCCCTCTCCGTCGTCCTGCTGATGCAGGCACTGCTCTTCGCCGACGGCGGCCTGACCGCGCTGGGCACCAACATCACCCTGATCGGCGTCGTCACCGTCGTCGTCTCCTACGCCGTCTTCCGCGCCCTGGTACGGGTCCTGCCGCGCCGCCGCGGCTCGGTCACCGCCGCCGCCTTCGTCTCCGCCCTGCTCTCCGTACCGGCCGCCGCCGCCGTCTTCACCGGCCTGTACGCGCTCGGCGGCACCGCCGAGGTCCCCCTGGGCAAGGTCCTCACCGCGATGCTCGGCGTCCACACCCTGATCGGCGTCGGCGAGGCGCTGATCACCACCGCCACCGTCGGCGCCGTCCTGGCCGTACGCCCGGACCTGGTGTACGCCGCCCGCTCCCTCGCCCGCCCCCTCGTCCTGCGCAGCGGCCCGGTCGCGACCCCCGGCTCGGGCCCCGCCCCGCGAGCCACCGCCACCACCACCGCCATCACAGCCACCTCCACCGACTCCGCCGCCTCCGGGCCCGCCGCGCGTCCCGCCTCCGCCCGGAAGGTCTGGGCGGGCGGACTGGCCGCCACCCTCCTGTGCGCCGGCGTCGTCAGCTTCTACGCCTCCGCCGACCCCGACGGCCTGGAGAAGGTCGCCGGCGAGTACGGCATCTCCTCCCAGGAGGAGGAGCACGGCCTGGCCGGCTCCCCGCTCGCCGACTACGGCGTGTCCGCCGTCACCGACGAGCGCCTCTCCGGCGGGCTCGCCGGGCTCATCGGCGTCGGCACGACGCTGGCCGCGGGCGCCGGGGTCCTCGTCGCCGTACGCCGCCGCGGGAACACCGCCGCGGAAGGGAGCGACGACCGCGCGGAGAGCGCGGAGGACGCGGAGGACGGTGCCGGCCGCACCCCCGCCGGGAGCGCCTGAGATGGGCTCCGGACACGCCCACCGGCTCTACCGCCACGGGCACTCGCCCGTGCACCGCCTCCCCGCCCACACCAAGATCGCGGCCGTCCTCGCCTTCGTCCTCACCGTCGTCGCCACCCCGCGCGAGGCGATGTGGGCCTTCGGCGCCTACGCGCTGCTGCTGGCCGCCGTCGCCGCGCTCTCCCGCGTCCCCGCCCGCCACCTGCTGACGCGCATGCTGATCGAGGTGCCCTTCGTCGCCTTCGCGGTGCTGATGCCCTTCGTCGCGGAGGGCCCGCGCGTGGAGGTGCTGGGCATGTCGCTGAGCGAGTCCGGCCTGTGGGGCGCCTGGAACGTCCTGGCCAAGGGCACCCTCGGCGTCGCCGCATCCGTCCTGCTGGCCTCCACCACCGAACTGCGCGAGATCCTCCTGGGCCTCCAGCGGCTGCGCATGCCCCCGCTGCTGGTGCAGATCGCCTCCTTCATGCTCCGCTACGGAGACGTGATCGCCGACGAGATGCGCCGGATGCGCCTGGCCCGCCTCTCCCGCGGCTTCACCGCCCGCGGCGTACGGCAGTGGGGCGTGCTCGCCAAGACCGCCGGGGCGCTGTTCATCCGCGCCTACGAGCGCGGCGAACGCGTCCACCTGGCCATGATCAGCCGCGGCTACACCGGCACCATGCCCACCGCCGACGAGACGGCCGCCACCCGCGTCCAGTGGTCGTCCGCCGCCGCCCTCCCGCTCGCCGCGCTCGCGGTCTGCCTGATGGGATGGTGGACACTGTGACATCAGCCGACCCGCGAACCGATCCGCGAGACGAGTCCGCCGCGCCCCTCTCCCTGGAGGTCCGCGGCCTCGCCTACGCCTACCCCGACGGCCACCAGGCCCTCTTCGGCGTCGACCTCACGGTGGCGCGCGGCGAGCGCGTGGCGCTGCTCGGGCCGAACGGTGCGGGCAAGACCACCCTCGTGCTCCACCTCAACGGCATCCTCACCGGCGGAGCGGGAGGCGTCACCGTGGCCGGACTGCGGGTGGACCCGGCGGACAGGGGCGCCCTGGCCGAGGTCCGCCGCCGCGTCGGCATCGTCTTCCAGGACCCCGACGACCAGCTGTTCATGCCCACCGTCCGCGAGGACGTCGCCTTCGGCCCCGCCAACGCCGGGCTGCGCGGCGCCGAACTGGCGGCCCGGGTGCACGAGGCGCTGGCCCTGGTCGGGATGGAGGAGTACGCCGACCGGCCTCCGCACCACCTCTCCTTCGGCCAGCGGCGCCGGGTGGCGGTGGCCACCGTGCTGGCCATGCGGCCGGAGATCCTCGTCCTGGACGAGCCGTCCTCCAACCTCGATCCCGCCTCACGCCGCGAACTGGCCGACATCCTGCGGTCGCTGGACGTCACCGTGCTCATGGTCACCCACGACCTGCCCTACGCCCTGGAGCTGTGCCCGCGCTCGGTCGTCCTCAGCGAAGGCGTCATCGCCGCCGACGGCCCCACCCGGGACCTGCTGTGCGACGAGGCGCTGATGCGCGCCCACCGCCTGGAGCTGCCCTTCGGATTCGACCCCCGGTCGGTGACGCTGCCGCACGCGTAGCACCATGTACGACGGCACGCATCGGTGCACACATCGGCACACGCATCACCTTTCGACCGGCGGGAGCACGAAGACAGTGGTGGACGTCCAGGGCACGGTGGCGGACGGCTACGAGCCGGTCCGTGACGCCTTCCGCGCCAACCTGACCGAGCGCGGCGACCGGGGCGCGGCCGTGGCCGTGTACCGGGACGGGCACAAGGTCGTCGACCTGTGGGGCGGCCTGGCCGACCCCCACGGGCGGGAGCCCTGGGCCGAGGACACCGCCCAGGTCGTCCGCTCGGTCACCAAGGGCCCGGCCGCCGCCGTGCCGCACCTGCTGCACCAGCGCGGACGCCTGGACCTGGACGCGCCGGTGGGCACCTACTGGCCGGAGTTCAAGGCCGCGGGCAAGGAACGCGTACCGGTGCGCCACCTGCTCACCCACCGCGCCGGGCTGCCCGCCCTGGACACCCCGCTGACCCCGCGGCAGGCGCTCGACGGCGTCTTCGGCCCGCGCGCCGTCGCCGCCCAGGCGCCCGCCTGGGAACCGGGCACCGCGCACGGCTACCACGCGCAGACCTACAGCTGGCTGCTGGGCGAGCTGGTGCTGCGGGTCACCGGGCGGAGCCTGGGCCGCTGGTTCGCCGAGGAGATAGCCGCGCCGCTCGGCCTCGACCTGTGGATCGGACTGCCCGCGGACCGGGCGCACCGGGTGGGCCGGATCGCGGAGGTGGACGCCCCGCCCGCGCCCGCCTCCGCCGGGCTGCGGGTGCGCCCCAAGCGCGAGGTCGCCGACGCCTGGCGCGATCCGCACTCCCTCACCCGCCGGGCCTTCGGCGCCATCGACCCGCAGCCCGACGAGAACGACCCCGCCTACCGGGCCGCCGAGCTCGCCGCCTCCTCCGGCGTGGCCACCGCCCGCTCCCTGGCCCGCTTCTACGCGGCGCTCATCGGCGACCTCGGCGACGGCACCCGCCGGCTGTACGCCCCCGCCACCCTCACCCAGGCGCGTACCGAGGAGTCGGCCGGACCCGACCGGGTCCTGCTGGTCGCCACCCGCTTCGGCCTGGGCTACATGCTCCACGGGCCGTCCTCGCCGATGCTGGGCCCCGGCTCCTTCGGCCACCCCGGACGCGGCGGCTCGCTGGCCTTCGCCGATCCCGAGACGGGGCTGGCCTTCGCCTACGTCACCAACTCCCTCCAGAAGTCGGTCACCTCCGACCCGCGCGCCCAGGCCCTCGTACGCGCGCTGAGGAGAGCGGCGGCGGACGGGGACAGGTGACCGGCCCGGCGCCTACGCTGGCCCGATGCAGCGGGTCGAGGGACGTCTGACGGGTTACGCGGCGCTGGTCACGGGCGCGGGGCGGGGCATCGGCGCGGCGGTCTGCCGGCGGCTGGCCGCCGAGGGCGCCCGGGTGCTGGTCACCGACATCGACGGCGAGAACGCCGAACGCACGGCCCGGGAGGTGGCCGAGGCGGGCGGGCACGCCTGCCACACCGTCTGCGACGTGGGCGACGACGGCTCGGTGCGGGCGGCCGTCGCTCACGCGGTGGAGCGGTTCGGCGGCCTGGACGTCCTGGTCAGCAACGCCTACGGCATCCAGTCCGAGCCCCCGCTCTTCGAGGACCTGGCGGAGGCGGAGTGGCAGCGCGGTCTGGATCTCACCCTCACCGGCGCGTTCCGCTGCGCCCGCGCCGCCCTGCCCCATCTGGCCGCCGCCCCCGACCGGCGCGGGGCCGTCGTCTGCGTCGGCTCCGTCAACGGCGAGCGCGACTTCGGCGGGCACGCCTACAGCGCCGCCAAGGCGGGGCTGGCCTCACTGACCCGCACCCTGGCCGGGCACGCCGCCCCGCGAGGGGTGCGGGTCAACCTGGTCGCGCCGGGGACGGTGGCCACCCAGGCCTGGGAGGGGCGCGACGGGCTGCTGGAGCGCGCGGCCCGCGAGTACCCGCTGGGCCGGGTGGGCCGCCCCGAGGACATCGCGGCGGCCGTCGCCTTCCTCGCCTCGGCCGACGCGTCCTGGATCACCGGACTGACCCTCCCCGTGGACGGCGGGCTGCTGATCTCCAACCTCGGGCTGCGCCGTGCGCTCAACGGGGAGGAGCCCGGCTGACCGGACGCACCCCGCGGGCCCGGAAGCACCGGTGTCCCGGCCATGTCGACGCAGCGGAGGCGTTGCGGTACTCAGCCCGCCGGGCGGACCACCGTCGCGCCCGGCGCCGGGCTCGTGGCGGTGTGGGCGGTGCGGCAGACGCCCGAGGCGCGCAGCGCGAAGGCGACGTCCGAGGCCGCCGCGGCGTCCTCGGCCAGGAAGGCGCAGGTCGGGCCGGAGCCGGAGACCAGGGCGGCCAGCGCGCCCGCCTGAGTGCCCACCGCCAGGGTGTCGTCCAGGGACGGCAGCAGGGAGACGGCGGCGGGCTGGAGGTCGTTGGACAGGTGCTCGGCGAGCAGGGCCGCGTCCCCGGCGCGCAGCGCGGCCAGCAGCGCGGGGGACGCCTCGGGCGCGGGTACGGCGTCGGCGCCCGCGCCGCCGCCGCGCGCCTCGCGCAGCCGGTCGCACTCGCGGTAGACGGCCGGGGTGGACAGCCCGCCCTCGGCGACGGCGAACACCCAGTGGAAGACGCCGCCCACCTCCAGCGGCGTCAGCAGCTCGCCCCGGCCCCGGCCCAGCGCCGCGCCGCCGACCAGCGAGAAGGGCACATCGGATCCCAACTCGGCGCAGATCTCCAGCAGTTCCCCGCGCGATGCGCCCGTGCCCCACAGCGCGTCGCAGGCCAGCAGCGCGCCCGCCGCGTCCGCGCTGCCGCCGGCCATGCCGCCGGCGACGGGGATCTCCTTGCCGATGTGCAGATGGACGTCCGGCACGATGCCGTACCGCGCGGCGAGCGCGTCGGCGGCGCGGACGGCCAGATTGGTGCGGTCCAGCGGCACCTGGTCGGTGTCGGGTCCGGAGCAGGTCACGCGCGGGCCCTCGCCGGGTGCCGTGGCGGTGGCGGTGACCTCGTCGTACAGGCCGACGGCGAGGAAGACGTTGGCCAGGTCGTGGAAGCCGTCCGGCCGCAGCCCGCCCACCGCGAGCTGCACGTTGACCTTGGCGGGTACGCGTACGGTGACCGGCGCGGCGGTACGGGCGGTGCCCGTGCCGGCCTTCTCTGCGGTGCTCATGCGCCTGTGGTGCCCTTCCGCTCCGCGATGGCCGCGAAGTCCTCGATCGTCAGTGACTCCCCCCGGGCGCGGGGGTCGATCCCCGCGGCCGTCAGCGCCGCCTCGGCCGCCGCGGCCGAACCCGCCCAGCCCGCCAGCGCCGCCCGCAGCGTCTTGCGGCGCTGGGCGAAGGCGGCGTCCACCACGGCGAAGACCTCCCGCCTGGTGGCTCGGGTGCGCGGCGGCTCGCGCCGGGTCAGCGACACGAGCCCGGAGTCCACGTTGGGCGCGGGCCAGAAGACGTTGCGCCCGATGGCCCCGGCCCGCCGCACCTCCGCGTACCAGGCGGCCTTCACCGACGGCACCCCGTAGACCTTCGAGCCCGGTTCGGCCGCGAGCCGGTCGGCGACCTCGGCCTGGACCATCACCAGGCCGTGCTCGATGGAGGGGAAGGTCGCCAGCATGTGCAGCAGGACGGGCACGGCGACGTTGTAGGGGAGGTTGGCGACCAGCGCGGTGGGCTCCGGGCCCGGCAGCTCCGCGACGCGCATCGCGTCGTGGTGGACGAGCGCGAAGCGGTCGGCCCTGCCGGGCAGCCGGGCGGCGACGGTCGCGGGCAGCGCCGCCGCCAGCACGTCGTCGATCTCCACCGCCGTCACCCAGGCGGCCTCCTGGAGCAGTGCCAGCGTCAGCGACCCCAGCCCCGGGCCGACCTCGACCACCACGTCCTCCGGGCTCACCCGCGCGGTCCGCACGATGCGGCGGACGGTGTTGGCGTCGATGACGAAGTTCTGGCCGCGCTGCTTGGTGGGGCGCACCCCCAGCGCGGCGGCCAGCTCGCGGACGTCGGCGGGGCCGAGGAGTACGTCGGCGCCGGGACCGGCGCCGGAACCGGCACCGGGACCGGGACCTGTGTCGGCTCCGGGGGACGGGGGAGGGGAGGGGGCTGAGCTCACCGGTGCAGTTTACGGCCGCACACCGGCCAGGGACTCGCGCCCTTCTGCACGTACAGCTTCTTCGCCCGGTAGGTCTGCTCGGCCGGCGGAGCGTCCTGCGGGCGGCCCTTCCCGCCCAGACCGCGCCAGGTGCGGGTGTCGAACTGGTAGAGCCCGCCGTGGGTGCCGGTGGGGTCCACCGCGTCCGGCCGGCCGCCGGACTCGCAGCGGGCCAGAGCCGCCCAGTCCAGGCCGTCGGCGCCCCGCACCGAGGAGGGCGGCTCGGCGGTGCCCACGCGCACGATCCGCGGCCTGGGCGCGCGCACCACCGCCGCCCCGGTCAGGCGGGGCCGCTGCCGCACCCCGTCGACCGTGCGCACCTCGTAGGTGAGCCGGCGCAGCCCCGGCACGCCCGTCTGCTCCACCACCTCGGTGCCGCGGAACAGCGCCGGGTCCTCGCGCCGCTCGGTGGTGTACGGGACGGGCTCGTCGCGCACCTGCTCGGTCTCGGTGACGCGCAGCACGGTGACGGCCTGGCCGTCGCGCGGGAAGGAGTCCAGGGCCGCCGAGGCGCGGTCCGCGCCGCGCAGTTCGACGCCCGCGTCGGCCAGCGCCTCGCGCACGGTCGGGGCGCTGGTGCGCACGGTGCGCTCGCGGCCGTCGGCCAGGACGGTCACGCTCCGCTCGGTCCACACGGTCAGCGCCAGCCCGCCGCGCCCGATGCGCCGGTCGCGGGGCACCGACACGCGCGCCCCCTCCGGGCGTACCCCCAGCCCGCGCAGCGCCGCCTCCACGGTGGCGGCCGTGGTCCACACCCGCCGCGGGCGGCCGTCGAGGGTGAGGGTCAGCGGGCGGCCGTAGCGGACGGTGACGCTGTCGCCGTGGGAGAGGGGCTCGCCGGGGGCGGGCGAGACGGAGTCGTGCGCGCCGACGGACACGCCTTCGTCGGCCAGGAGTTCGGAGACGTCGTCGGCGAAGGTGTGGAGGGTGCGCGGCCCGTCCTCGCCCTCCACCGACAGGCTGACGGCCTTGTCGTCCACGACGAAGGCGCAGGTGCCGCCCGCCAGGAAGGCGACGACGAGGGCCTGCGGCAGCAGGCGGCGCAGGGCCTCGGGGCGCTGGGCGGCCTTCCGCTCCCGCGCGGCCCGCCGGGCGGCGGCCCGGCCGCCGGTGGGGCCGCCGCCCGCCTCGCGTGCGGTGTCGCCTGCGGTGTCGCAGCCGGTGTCGCCGGCGGGCTGCCGGGGCAGCCGCAGGGCGGGGCCGAAGGCTCCGGGGTGTCCGGGGAACTCCTGGTGCCCGGGGAACTCCTGGTACACGGGGGTCTCCGGGAGCGGGTGAGCCTCGGGCGGCCCGTACGCGCCGTATCCGCCGTGCTCCCCGTACCCGTCGTACCCGTCGTACGTGCCGTATCCGCCGTACGGAGCGCCGTGGAACTCGTACGAGGGCCGGTAGGTGTCGTACGGGTCCCGCTCGTGCTCGGGCCCGCCGTACCCCTGGGCGCCGCTGTACTCCCACGGGCCCCACGGCTCCCACGGCCGGTGCTGCGGCGGCGCGGAGGGGTACGCGTACTCGTACTGCTGGATCCCCTGCGGATGGCTCACGACGTACTCCCAAGCGGTCCTGGTGGCGGGCCGGGACCCTAGCGGAGCATCCGTCACTCTCCCAAGTCGTACGACTACCCAAAGTTGCGAAAAGCGGGCCGCCGTACCGCGCGCACCCGCCTCCGCGCGCCCGTCAGTAGCCGAACACGCGGGCCGTGTTGGCCGCGACGTGCTCCGCGAGCGCGTCCTCGTCCAACCCCTTCACCTCGGCCATCGCACGCAGCGTGTACGGGATCATGTACGGCGCGTTGGGGCGCCCGCGGTACGGGGCCGGGGTCAGGAACGGCGCGTCGGTCTCCACCAGCAGCAGCTCCGGCGGGGCGGCGGCCAGCGCCTCGCGCAGCGGCCGCGCGTTCTTGAAGGTGACGTTGCCGGCGAAGGACATGAACCAGCCCTTCGCGGCGCACACCTCGGCCATCGCGGCGTCGCCGGAGAAGCAGTGGAAGACCGTCCGCTCGGGGGCGCCCTCCTCCTGGAGGACGCGCAGCACGTCCTCGTGGGCGTCCCGGTCGTGGATCACCAGGGCCTTGTCCAGCCGCTTGGCCATCTCGATGTGGCGGCGGAAGGAGTACCGCTGGGCCTCCCGCCCCTCCTCGCCCGTCCGGAAGTGGTCCAGGCCCGTCTCGCCGACGGCCAGCACCTCGGGCCGCGCGGCCAGCTCGGCGATCTCCTCCAGGGCGGCGTCCAGCGCCTCGCGCCCCCCGCCCAGCTCCAGCCGCGGCGCCTCGTTGGGGTGCAGGGCGACGGCGGCCCACACCGCGTCGTGCTCGGCGGCCACCCGCGCCGACCAGCGGGAGCGTTCCAGGTCGCAGCCGACCTGCACCAGGGTCGTCACGCCGACCTCGGCGGCCGCGGCGACGGTCTGGCCGACCGTGGCGTCCTGCATGTCGATGTGGGTGTGCGAGTCGGCGACCGGCACGTTCAGCGGTACGGGCGGCGGCGCGGGCTCCACGGCCCCGCCGGCCTGCTTCGCGGGCCTCGCCGCCTTCGCTGCCTTCGCGGACTTCTCCATGCCCGCGATCCTAGGCCGCCGGGCGGCCCGGGCCGCCCGGCGCCCGCCCGTGAGGCGGGGTCCGGCGGCCCGCGCGGGCGTCACTCCTGCGGCAGGGCGTGCTCCGTCGTGTACACCTGCCCGGCCCGCATGATCCGCACCACGTGCGATTCGCAGTTGGGGCAGAGCGGGCGCGTCAGCGGCGACGGCACCCGCCCGCCGTCCGCCGGATCGTGGTAGGTGACGAAGGGCCGTCCGTCGAGGTCGGTGTGGTGCCGTATCTCATACGCGCGCTCCCAGCCGTGGCCGCAGTGCATGCAGGCGAAGGAGTACTCCTCGTGGCCGGCCGTGTCCCTGGGGTCCATGGGAACCTCCTCGCGGTTCTCCTTCCTACCAGTGGACTCCTTCCCGGCCCGAAATGCACGGGCGGGCCCGCCGTTCCCCGCCCTGGACCCCGCCGGCGCCCTGTCCGCCCCGGGCCCGCCCGCGGTCCGGCCCCCTCAGGCCGTCCCCGCGTTCTTCGCCGCGACCACCGCGTCGAACACCTCCCGCTTGGGCAGCCCCGCCGCGCGCGCCACCTCCGCGATGGCCTCCTTGCGGCGCTCCCCGGCGGCCTCGCGCACCGCCACCCGGCGCACCAGCTCGGCGGCGTCCACCGTGCCGGGCGCCTCGGCGGGCGCGCCCTCGACGACGACGGTGATCTCGCCCCGCACGCCCTCCTCCGCCCAGGCGGCCAGCTCGCCCAGCGTGCCGCGCCGCACCTCCTCGTAGGTCTTGGTCAGCTCCCGGCACACCGCGGCCCGGCGGTCGGCGCCGAAGGCCTCCGCCATCGCGGCCAGGGTGGCGGCCAGCCGGTGCGGGGCCTCGAAGTAGACCAGCGTGCGGCGCTCCCCGGCCGCCTCGCGCAGCCGCGCCAGCCGCTCGCCCGCCTTGCGCGGCAGGAAGCCCTCGAAGCAGAACCGGTCCACCGGCAGCCCCGACAGCGCCAGCGCGGTCAGCACGGCGGACGGCCCGGGCACGGCCGTGACCCTGATCCCGCGTTCGACGGCGGCGGCCACCAGCCGGTAGCCGGGGTCGGAGACCGACGGCATCCCCGCGTCCGTGACCAGCAGCACCCTGGAACCCCCCGACAGCGCGTCGGCCAGCTCCGGCGTCCGCGCTGCCTCGTTGCCCTCGAAGTACGACACCACCCGGCCGGAGATCCGCACCCCCAGCGCCTGGGTGAGACGCCGCAGCCGCCGGGTGTCCTCGGCGGCGACGATGTCGGCCCCCTCCAGCTCGGCCGCGAGCCGGGGCGGTGCGTCGGCGGTGTCGCCGATGGGTGTGCCTGCCAGTACGAGTGTTCCGCTCACCCCGCCATCCTCGCAGCTCCGGCGGTGACCGGGAGCGGTGTGGCCCCGCCCGGCCACCGGTGCGCGGCGCCGCGCCGCGGGGCCGTTCCCTACGATGGCCCGCGTGACCAGTGACACCGCGACTCAGGCCCGGCACGGGGAGCCCGTCGGGGAGCAGATCCCGTCGTGGCGCGGGCGGCTGCGGCGCTACGGATACGCACCGCCGCCCCGGGCGGGCGCGCGGGAGCGGCTGGTGCCGCCGTACCCGGAGCCCGGCAGCGGCCGGGTGTGGAGGCTGTTCGGGCTGGACGGGGACGACGCGCGGCTGCTGGGCCGCTGGACGGCGTGGGGCGGCCCGGTCCTCGTCGCGCTCCTCGCCGGCCTCCTGCGCTTCTGGAACCTCGGCTCGCCGCACGCGGTGATATTCGACGAGACGTACTACGCCAAGGACGCCTGGGCGCTGTACCGGCTCGGCTACGAGGGCACCTGGCCCGACGGCGCCAACGACACCATCCTCGACAACCCCGCGGCGGCCCCGCTCAGTGAGGCCGCCGCGTACGTGGTGCACCCGCCCGTGGGCAAGTGGGTCATCGCCCTGGGCGAGGCGGCGTTCGGCCTCACACCGTTCGGCTGGCGCTTCATGATGGCGGTGCTCGGCACGCTGTCGGTGCTGATGGTCTGCCGCATCGGGCGCCGGCTGTTCCGCTCCACGGCCCTGGGCTGCCTGGCGGGCCTCCTGCTGGCCGTGGACGGGCTGCACCTGGTGATGAGCCGCACCGCGCTGCTCGACCTGGTGCTGATGTTCTTCGTGCTGGCGGCCTTCGGCTGCCTGCTGATCGACCGCGACCGCGCCCGCGCCCGGCTGGCCGCGGCCCTGCCGCCGGACGGACGGCCCGACGCGGGAGCCGGCGACCGGCTGGGCCTGGGCGCACGCCCCTGGCGCCTGGCCGCCGGGCTCTGCCTGGGCCTGGCCTGCGCCACCAAGTGGAGCGGCCTGTACGTCCTGATCGCCTTCGGGGTCCTGACGGTCCTGTGGGACGCCGCCTCCCGGCGCACCGCCGGGGCCCGGCGCCCCCATCTGTCGATGCTGCGCCGGGACGCCGTCCCCGCCTTCCTCTCCCTGGTGCCGGTCGCCGTCGCCGCCTACGTGGCCTCCTGGGCCGGCTGGTTCGCGAGCCGGGACGGCTACTTCCGCACCTGGGCGGAGGGCCGCCGGGGACTGTCGCCGGAGTCGCTGCCCATCCCCTTCACGGGGCTGGAGCTGTCCCTGCCCCGGTTCGACATGACCTGGGTCCCGGCCCCGCTGCGCAGCCTGTGGCACTACGAGAGCGAGGTCTACAGCTTCCACGTGGGGCTGACCTCCGAGCACACCTACCAGTCCCACCCGTGGAGCTGGCTGGTGACCGCCCGCCCGGTGTCGTACTTCTACGAGTCCTCCGACAGGGGCGAGAACGGCTGCACGGCGGAGGGCGGCTGCGCCCGCGAGGTGCTCGCGCTGGGCACCCCGCTGCTGTGGTGGGCGGCCTGCTTCGCGCTGCTGTACTGCCTGTACCGCTGGGCGCTGCGGCGCGACTGGCGCGCGGGCGCGATCCTGTGCGGGGTGGCGGCGGGCTGGCTGCCGTGGTTCCTGTACCAGGAGCGCACGATCTTCTACTTCTACGCGGTCGTCTTCGTGCCGTTCCTGTGCCTGGCGCTGGCGATGGCGATCGGCGCGCTCCTCGGTCCGCCCGGCTGCGCCGGGCGGCGGCGGGCGGTGGGCGCGGTGGGCGCGGGTGTGCTCGTGCTGCTGATCGTGTGGAACTTCGTCTACTTCCACCCGCTCTACACCGGGGTGCAGATCCCCAAGGACGCCTGGCAGTCCCGTATGTGGCTGGACACCTGGATCTGATCCCGGCCCCGGACCCCGGACCCCGGCCCCCGCGAGCCCCGCGGCTCCCGCGGCTCCCGCGGGTCCCGCGGGTCCCGGGGAAAAGCGGCGCCGCCCGCCGGTGAGACCGGCGGGCGGCGTTCTGAGACGGTCCGACGCGAGGCGCCGGTCGTTTCAGTGCTTCTTGATGGCGTTCTTGTTCTCGAGCTCCTGCTCGCCCTCCTGCTTCTGGCCCTGCTTGTTCTCCTGGCCCTGGCCCTGACCCTGGGCCTGCTCCTGCTTCGGGGCGACGTGGATGTCGGACTCCTTCTCCACCTTCACGATCTTCTTGACGTGGACCTCCTCCTTGGAGTTCCGCGAGCAGTCGAGGTTGTTGATGTCGCTCGACAGGATCGGGAGGTTGACGACCTCCAGGTTCGGGCAGGGCAGGATCTGCGCGTTGTTCTCGAACTTGGCCTCACCGGCGTGGGCGCTGGCGGCCCCACCCGCGAGGGCCATGGCGGCGGCGAAAGAAACGACGAGCGTCTTCTTCAGCATCATGCTGTCTTGTCTCCTTGACGAGAGAAGGAAGGTTCCGATGTCCCCGGCCGCCGCCGAGCGGCCGGATAACCGGTTTCCGGATTGCGGCCGCAGTTCGGCCGGCTCACCGGAAAGGCGGGAGTTGCCCCCACGTCGGCGACATTAACCCACTGAATCCCCGATTGCGCGCTTCTGTGTTTCTGCGTGTCCTGCGGAAAGCGGCGCCGGATCATCTCCGATCCGCGCGCCACCTGGGCTTCTGTGCCGCCACTGCGCCAAGCGGGTGTTGTTTCGGGCTATATCCCGTGAGCGTGTCATGGAAAGGCGAAAGGCCGCCCCGGTGTGCCGGGGCGGCCTTTCGGAGTGCTGTACCGGTGGTCCGGCCGGCTCCTCAGTGCTTGAAGGACCCGTAGGAGGAGACCTTCTTCGACTCCACGTAGGTGACCGAGCAGTCGAGGTTGTTGATGTCCGCCGACGCGATCGGGACGTTCAGCAGCTCCAGGTTGACGCAGGGGAGGATCTGCGCGTTGTTCTGGAACTTCGGGCCGTCCCCGGCGTGGGAGACGCCGGCTCCGCCGAGCACCAGGGCGGTGGCGGAAAGCGCGACGGCTGCGGTCCGCTTCATCTTCATGGCATGTACCTCCAATGTACGAAGCCGCTTCACGGGCTTGCGTGCGTAATGCTAGGAACTAGCGAGCCGAGTACACCGTAAGCCTTGCCGCGCGCCGCGCGACTCTTTTCTGCTCCATACGTGTCACGGGCCCGCGCCGCCGGCTGCGGCGCGGGCCCGTGACGGTAATTGCCGGAAGGAGGATCGGCCTTCTGCTTCGTAGTGACAACGACGGTGAGGGGCGATGGTTGTGCTTCCGGAAGAGTGAAAGAAGTGATGCCGTGCGCATGAGCGGGTAATCGGAGCCTCTTTCCGTCATTCATCTTCCGAAAAACACACTAATCATTCCCGTGGTGGAGGGGGAAAGCCGCGCGGACGTTTTGCGGAGCACCGCCGTGCTCCGGCCCGGACGCCTGGCCCCGGTCCGTGCCACCCGTGTGCTCTAGGGTTCTTCGCACGGGTCCCCGGCGGTGTGGTCCGGGGCAGGGGCGGAGATTCGGGAGACTCATGCGTGACGGTCGGAAGGTGGCGGTGATCGGAGCGGTCTTCACCGCCGTGGTCGGAGCCGCCGGGTTCGGGGCGTACACCCTGATCGGCGACAGCGGCGCGGCCGGCGGCGAGGGCGGGCAGGACGTGGCCTTCTCCGACGGCCGGGCCGGTGAACCGGCGGTCCGGACGGGCCCGCCCTCGCCGGAGGAGGTCCGCGAGACCGCCGGAAGGTTCCTGAGGGCGTGGCAGGAGGGGAAGGCCGGCGAGGCCGCCGCGCTGACCGACGACGAGGCCGCGGCCGCCGAGGCCCTGGCCGGCTTCCGCAAGGACGTCCGGGCCTCGGGCGTGCGCCTGGAACCGGGCGCCGCCGCGGGCGCCGACGTCCCGTTCACGGTGACGGCCGAGTTGGAGTACGACAAGGGGGAGAGGCCCGCCACCTGGACGTACGAGTCGGAGCTGACCGTCGTACGGGACGACGGCAGCGGCGAGCCCGTCGTCGACTGGGAGGCGTCCGTCCTCCACCCCGCGCTCACCGGCGGCCAGAAGCTGCAGACCGCCGCTTCCGGGGCCCCGCCCATCAAGGCCCTGGACCGCAACGGCGCCGAGCTGACGGCCGAGGCCCACCCCGAACTGGCCGCGATCCTGGCCGATCTGCGCAAGCGCTTCGGCGGCAGGACCGACGGGAAGCCCGGTTACGAGACCCGGATCGTCGACGCGGCCGGCAAGGAGGTCAAGACCCTCAAGCGGCTCAGCAAGGGCACCCCGGGCGAGCTGAGGACCACGCTGGACGCCAAGGTGCAGAAGGCCGCCGTCCAGGCCATCGCAGGCAAGCCCAAGGCGTCGGTCGTCGCGCTGAAGGCCGGCACCGGAGAGATCCTGGCCGTCGCCAACACCCCGGCGGACGGCTTCAACACCGCCCTCAGGGGCTCCCTCGCCCCCGGCTCCACGATGAAGGTCGTCACCGCGTCGATGCTCATCGAGAAGGGCCTGGCCTCCAGCGCCAAGCAGCACCCCTGCCCGAAGTACTTCACACACGGCGGCTGGAGGTTCCAGAACCTCGACAAGTTCGAGATCGAGGGCGGCACCTTCGCGCAGTCCTTCGCCGCCTCCTGCAACACCGCCTTCATCAGCCAGGCCGGCGAGCTGTCGGACGACGACCTCACCAAGCAGGCCCGCGACGTCTTCGGCATCGGGCTGAACTGGCAGGTGGGCACCGCCACCTTCGACGGCTCGGTGCCCGTGCAGTCCGACGCGCAGATGGCCGCCTCGCTGATCGGGCAGGGCGGTGTCCGGGCCAACCCGCTGATCATGGCCTCGGTGTCGGCGACGGTGAAGAGCGGCGTCTTCAGCCAGCCGTACATCGTCTCGCCCGAGGTGGACGGCCGCACCCTGGCCAAGGCCCCGCGCACCCTCTCCCCGGCCGTCTCACAGGAACTGCGCTCGCTGATGCGGCTGACGGCCACCAGCGGCTCGGCGGCCGAGGCGATGGCCGGCGCCACCGGCGACTTCGGGGCCAAGACGGGCTCGGCCGAGGTGGACGGCCAGAAGAAGCCCAACGCCTGGTTCACCGCCTACCGGGGCGACATCGCCGCGGCGGCGGTCGTCCCGGCCTCCGGCCACGGCGGCAAGAACGCGGGCCCGGTCGTCCGCCAGGTGCTCGACTCCGTCGGCTGACCCCGCCCCCGGGCGGACCCCGGACCCCGTACGGCCCGCGCGGGACGGCATCGCGCGGGCCGTGCCCGCTGTGCGGGGGGCGCCCCGGTCCGGCCGGGCGCGCTCCACCGGGATCGCGCTGTGAACTCTCTGTGACGAACGTCTCCCCGTAGCCTTTGCGGAACGATACGGTACGGCCCCGAAACGTAAGACCGACGCCGCGAGAGAAGGCGGCTTCGGAAGAAGGGGGGACCCGTGCCCACTGACTACGCGTGCCAGGCGGCGGCCGAGCAGGCCGCCCGCGGCATCGCGCCCGTACGGGCGCTTCTGCTGCCCGCCCAGCGCTCCGCCCCGGCGCAGCAGGAGGAGGTCTCGGTCGTCATCCGGTCGTTCATGGGCCCCGGTGCGGGCGGCAGGCCGCCCGCACCGGAGGACTCCGCGCCGCGCGTCGAGCCCGTCGGCGCCCCCATGGGCGCCGCGGTGCTGCTGAGCTTCCTCGACGGCCTGCGGGCGGACCTGAGCGGTGCGCTGGTCGACTGGTACTCCTCGATCCCCGCACAGCTCCCCGTGACGCTGGGCGCATCGGGCGCGGAGCCGTCGGACCGGAGCCCGGCGCGGCTGCCGAACGGCTGGCAGTCCCTGGCCGACCTGCAGAGCAACGCCCAGGACGTGCTGACCGTCCTGTCGAGCCGGCCGCGCGACGGACAGCAGGTCGGCCCCGCCGAGCTGAGCTGGCGGCTGGCCCTGCTGGAGGACGCGTTCTCCGGGGCGCTGCGCCGGATGGGCATCCCGGACCAGCCGGCGGCGGACTGCGCCGCCGAGCTGACGGTCGCCACCGGTTCGCTGTTCGGCCTCAACCGGCCGACCCCGCGCTCGGCCCCGGCCCAGCACAGCCCCTCGTACTGAGCCGGGGCCGGAAGGACGGTCCCGGCGCGGGCCCTCGCCGGCCCGGGCGCGGCGGTGCGGGGCCCGCGGCGGCGCCGCGGCGGACGGTGCGGGACGGTGCGGGTCGCCCCGGGGCGGGCGTGAGCGCGTGCGCCCGGGCGGCGACTAGGCTGAGAGGCTGACCAGCCCACCCGAAGACCACACCAGCCCGGCGCGCCGGGCAGCGGGAGCCCCATGGCCACGAACCTCGTCAATCTGGAAGCCGTCGGCAAGGTGTACGGCACCCGTGCGCTGCTCGACGGCGTCTCCCTCGGCGTCAGCGAGGGAGACCGGATCGGCGTCGTCGGGCGCAACGGCGACGGCAAGACCACCCTCGTCCGCATCCTGGCGAAGCTGGAGCCCGCCGACGACGGCCGGGTCACCCACGCCGGCGGGCTGCGGCTGGGAGTGCTCACCCAGCACGACTCGCTCGACCCGGCCGCCACCGTCCGGCACGAGGTCATCGGCGACATGGCCGACCACGAGTGGGCCGGGAACGCCCGCGTCCGCGACATCCTCACCGGACTCTTCGGCGGACTGGACCTGCCCGGCTTCCCGCAGGGGCTGGACACCGTCATCGGCCCGCTGTCCGGCGGCGAGCGGCGGCGCATCGCACTGGCGAAGCTGCTCATCGCCGAGCAGGACCTGATCGTGCTGGACGAGCCCACCAACCACCTCGACGTCGAGGGCATCGCCTGGCTCGCCGGGCATCTGCGCGCCCGGCGCTCGGCGCTGGTCTGCGTCACCCACGACCGCTGGTTCCTGGACCAGGTGTGCACGCGGATGTGGGACGTGCAGCGCGGCACCGTCCACGAGTACGAGGGCGGCTACAGCGACTACGTCTTCGCCCGCGCCGAGCGCGAGCGCATCGCGGCCACCGAGGAGGCCAAGCGGCAGAACCTGGTCCGCAAGGAGCTGGCCTGGCTGCGGCGCGGCGCCCCCGCCCGCACCAGCAAGCCCCGCTTCCGGGTCGAGGCCGCCAACGAGCTGATCGCCGACGTGCCGCCGCCGCGCGACAGCGCCGAGCTGATGAAGTTCGCCAACTCCCGGCTGGGCAGGACCGTCATGGACCTGGAGGACGTGACCGTCCAGGCCGGGCCCAAGGTGCTGCTCAAGCACCTGACCTGGCAGCTCGGTCCCGGCGACCGGATCGGCCTGGCCGGTGTCAACGGCGCCGGCAAGACCTCGCTGCTGCGCGCGATGGCGGACGCGGCGTACAGCGGCGGCGAGAAGCAGCCTGCGGCCGGCCGCATCAAGGTGGGCAGGACGGTGCGGCTGGCCTACCTCTCCCAGGAGGTCGCCGAACTCGACCCCGCCTGGCGCGTGCTGGAGGCCGTGGAGCGGGTGCGCTCGCGCGTGGACCTGGGCAAGGGGCGCGAGATGAGCGCCTCCCAGCTGTGCGAGCGCTTCGGCTTCGGCAAGGAGAAGCAGTGGACGCCCGTCGGGGACCTCTCCGGCGGCGAGCGCCGCAGGCTCCAGCTGCTGCGGCTGCTGATGGACGAGCCGAACGTGCTGTTCATGGACGAGCCGACCAACGACCTGGACATCGAGACCCTGACCCAGCTGGAGGACCTGCTCGACGGCTGGCCCGGCTCGCTGGTCGTCATCTCCCACGACCGCTACTTCATCGAGCGCACCACGGACCGGGTGTACGCGCTGCTGGGCGACGGCACGCTGCGGATGCTGCCGCGCGGGCTGGACGAGTACCTGGAGCGTCGCGAGCGGCTGCGCCGGGCCACCACCGCGCCCGGCGCCCCGGCCCCGGGGACGGCCGCCGCCGCGGCCGCCGCCCCGGCGGGGCAGGCCGGTTCCGCCGGTTCCACCAAGCCCGCCGCCGTCTCGCGGGCGGCGCAGAAGGAGTTGCAGCGCATCGAGCGCAGGCTGGAGCGGATCGAGGAGCGCCAGGCGGTGCTGCACGCCGAGATGGCCGAGCACGCCACCGATTTCGGTAAGGTCGCCGGGCTCGACGCCGAGCTGCGCGAACTGGCCGGTGAGCGTGACGAGTTGGAGACGCGCTGGCTGGAACTGGCCGACGGGGACTGACCGGGAACCGGCCGCGAGAGGCGGAGGCCGGCGGGTAACGGCCGGGGACGGCCGCGCCGGACGGGTAACGGCGAGGTCGCGGGCCGGTCTCACCTGGTGGCTCGGGACGGGAACCGGAGGCGGCTTTCCGGGTGTCCGGTGATAGAAAGAATTCCCTTCCGACCGTCGGCGCCAAGGGCCGACAACAGCCGAGAAGTGGCGGGCCATGTCCGATTCGCTCTGCCCCACGGGGGGCGAGGGGCTGGGCAGTCGGTCCGCGCGTGAATGAGGAAACCCATGTCGCAGCCGCCTCCGCCACCAAGTCAGCCGCCGTCCGGCGGTTTCGGTCCGCCCCCGGAGCAGCCGGACGACCGACCGGAGCAGCCGGAGCGGTCGGAGCAGCCCGAGCAGTCGGGACAGCCTGAACAGCAGCCTGGACAGCAGCCGGAGAGGGCCGAGCCGGAACAGCCTCCGCAGGTTCCGCTGTCCAAGTCGCCGCAGGCCCCGGCGGATCCGCCGGGGCAGCCGCCGCAGGCGTCCGCGGGCCCGCAGACGCCTCCGGGCCCGCCGTCGTACGGCTACCCGCAGCAGCCCGGCCAGCCCGGCCAGTTCGGCCAGCCCGGCCAGCCCGGCCAGTTCGGCGGGCCGGAACAGCCGGGCCCGCCCGGCCAGTTCGGCCAGGCGCCGCAGTTCCCGCCCGGCCAGCCCCAGGCGTACGGCTATCCGCAGCAGCCCGGCCAGATGCCCCAGGCGCCGTACGGCCAGGCCCCCGCGTACGGCCAGCCCCCTGCGTACGGGCAGCCACAGGCCTACGGCTATCCGCAGCAGCCCGGATACGGCCAGTACCCGACGCAGCCCGTGTACGGCGGCGGCGCGCAGCCGCCCGGCGGCAGCGGCGGCAGCAAGAACGCCAAGATCCTGGCCGTCGTCGCCGCGGTCGTCGCGGTCCTGCTCGTCGCGGGCGGCGGTGTCTGGTTCCTGACCAAGGACGACGGCGGCACCGAGGCCAAGAAGGGCGACAAGGGCACCACCCAGGGCGCCGACGGGGGCTCGGGCGACTCCGGCGGTTCCGGTGGCTCCGGCGGCGAGAAGGGCCTGATCGACGCCGAGCTCGCCTGGACGGTCGACCCGCCCAAGGTGGACAAGCAGGACATCATCGCGGAAGCGCCCGGCACGTGGTTCGTCGGCGGGAACATCGTCAAGGCCACGACGAGCTCCACCACGGCCTACGACATGAAGACCGGCAAGGTGGCGTGGTCCATCGACATGCCCCGCCCGAAGGACTGCACCGCCGCCTTCGAGATGTCCGAGGACCGGACGGTGGTCCAGTACGGGCGGCGCTGCGAGTTCGTCATGGGCATCGACCTGGCCGCGGGCAAGAAGCTGTGGAACAAGGAACTGCCGTCCAAGCGCGACAGCTCCTCGGAGTTCAGCTACACGGAGATGGCGGTCAGCGGTGACATCGCCGCGGCGGCCTGGATCGGCAACGCCGTCGGCTACGACCTGTCCACCGGCAAGGAGCTGTGGCAGCAGGAGGAGGGCTCCGACTGCAAGGACCGCGGCTACTCCGGGGGCGCCCAGCTCGTCGCCAAGCTGGAGTGCGGCTTCGGCGGCTCGCAGAAGGTCCAGGGAGTGGGCCCGGGCGGCAAGAAGAAGTGGCAGTGGGACGTCCCCGACGGCATCGAGGTCCTCAAGGTCCTGTCCACCGACCCCCTGGTCCTGGGGGTCAACGCCGGCGGCGAGTCCAGCATCGACATCACGGACGTGATGGTCCTCTCGGACAGCGGCAAGCTCCAGGACAAGATCTCCATCGACAAGGACCGCCACGAGCTGGGCTGCCGGGGCATCACGCTCAGCAACTGCCCCGGGACGGTGGTGGACGGCGAGACCATGTACATCTCCTCGAAGCCGCACCAGGGCGGCGACTACGGGCAGACCAGCGAGATCATCGCCTTCGACCTCACCACGGGCAAGTCGAAGTGGCTGGGGGAGCCGACCACGGGCGGCCGGATCGTCCCGGTCACCGTGGAGGACGGCTCGCTGCTCGCCTACGAGCTCCCCGGCTACGACAAGCCGGGGCAGGTCGTCAGGCTCGACCCGAAGACGGGCAAGCCGTCCCCGCGGATGAAGCTGCCGGAGAGCGGTGTGAAGCAGGAGTACGACATGGCCACCGGCTCCGATGTGCACCCGTTCTGGAAGGACGGCCACTTCTTCCTGGTGAACCACAGGTTCTACGCCACCGCCGGTCTCAGCGACCTGGCGATAGCCGCCTACAACTGAGGTTCCGCGGCCGCTCCCGGCCTGACGCGGCGGACCGCCGCCACCGCATCGGCCCCGCGCCCCTCCTGTGGAGGGACGCGGGGCCGCTCGCGTGGGTCCGCGGGAGTTCCCGCCGGTTCTTGCCGGAAGGGACGCGGGATGCCTGGGGAGCGTGTAGCTTCCGGGGGCAAGACGGAGCCGGGCGGCTCGAAGGGCCGTACGGGGCCCGGCCAGGCCCCGGGACGGGGCCGACGGAACGACAGGGGTGTGGATGACCGTGCGGCTCATGGTGGTCGACGACCACCGTCTGCACGCCGAGGCGCTCGCCTCGGCGCTGAAGTTGCGCGGGCACCGGGTGCTCGCCGCCGCCGCGCCGGCCGCGGGGGCGGCGGAACTGGTGGTCAGCAGGGCCCCCGAGGTGTGTCTGTGGGGCACGGCGTCGCCCGCCGAGCCCGGGGCGTTCGATCCAGTGGCGAGGATCAGGCGGGAGCGGCCGCAGACCGCCGTGGTGGTGCTGGGCCCGGTGCCCAGCCCGCGGGGGATCGCGGCGGCGTTCGCGGCGGGGGCGTCGGGCTACATACGGCACGACGAGCGGATCGAGGGCGTCGAGCGCGGCATGGTCAGGGCGCGGGCCGGGGAGGCGGCGGTGGCCCCGCAGCTGCTGCGGGGCGCCTTCGCGGACCTGCTCAACCCGAGGACCGAGCCGGACGACGAGGGCGTCAGGCTGCTGCGGATGCTCACCCCGCGCGAGGCCGAGGTGCTGGTGCGGGTGGCCGAGGGGGAGGACACCCGGACGATCGCGGTGGGCATGGGGATCGCGCCCAGCACGGCCCGTACCCATGTGCAGCGGGTGCTGATGAAGCTCGGGGTCGGTTCGCGGCTGGAGGCGGCGGCGCTGGCGGCCCGTACCGGACTGCTGGACCGGGCGGCGAGGGCGCGGGGCGGGGGCCCGCGCGGCGGTGCGGACAGGGGCGCGGGGCCGGGCTGACGCAACGGCCCCGCGCCCCTGTCCGTACGGCTGGAGGCGCGTGTCACTCCCCGGCCGGCGGTACGGTTCCCGGGCCGCCGTCGCCGGCCTCCCGCCGCGGCGGTGGCGGGACCGTGGGGCTCAGCCGCAGCCAGAGCAGGAACAGCAGCCCCAGCACCAGCATCGACAGCCCGGCCCAGAGGTTGATGTTGATGTCCTGGGCCTTGGCCAGGTCGGCGTCGGAGACGAAGACGCCCGCCGCGGTGACCAGGACGCCGTAGACCACGAAGAGCAGGCCGATGACACGGCGGATGTCGAACAGCCGGGCGGCGCTGGCCGAGCGCTCCTCCAGTTCGCGCTCCTCCTCCCGCCAGTCCGGCTCCGGGTCGCCCTTGCCGGCGCCGGGGACACCGGGGTCCGCGGGGTCGGAGGGACCGCGGGAGCCCGAGGGGCCGCGGTACTCGTGGGCGCCGTGCGGACCGCCTGCGCCGTTGTTGCCGTTCTCGCCGTTGCCGTCGTTCGTCATGGTGGATCACATCCTTCGCTGTGCGGTGCGCGGGGCGCTCAGAAGGAGAAGGGGATGTAGCAGAGGGCGGCGAGGATGATCGCGCCCCAGCCCAGCAGCGCGGGCCTGCGGTACCAGGCCTCGTCGCCCGCGGCCGGGGGTTCGGCCAGACCGGGGGAGCGGGTGCCGTACACCAGACCGGCCAGCCGCTCGACGGGCTTGGGCCTGGTCAGGGGGGTGAGGACCACGACGACGAGCGTGCCCACGACGAAGGCGACGATGGCGGAGACGAAGTTGGCGCCCTGGTCGGTGGGGATGTCGACCAGCCCGCCGCGGTAGAACCAGAAGTAGTTGACCATCGCCGCGACCGTGCCCGCCAGCAGCCCCCAGAAACCGGCCGCGGCCGTCATCCGCTTCCAGAACATGCCGATGATGAAGACGGTGAACAGCGGCACGTTGAAGAAGGAGAACAGCGTCTGCAGGTAGTTCATGATGTTGCTGAACGTCGCCGCGATGAACGCCGTCCCCATGCCCAGCAGCACGCCGACCGCGGTGACCACGCGCGCGGTGAGCACGTAGTACGAGTCCGGGCGGCCCTTGACCAGGTAGGGCCGCCAGATGTCGTTGGTGAAGACGGTGTTGAAGGCCGAGACGTTGGCGGCCATGCCGGCCATGAAGGCGGCGAGCAGACCGGTCACCGCGACGCCCAGCACGCCGTTGGGCAGCAGGTCCCGCATCAGCAGGGGGACCGCCTCGTTGTACTCCAGGCCGCTGCCCGGGCCGATGTCCGGTGCCACCACCAGTGCGACCAGACCGGGGATGACGACGATCGCCGGGATGAAGATCTTGGGGAAGGCGGCGATCAGCGGGGTGCGCTGGGCGGCGGAGAGGTTCTTGGCGGACAGGGCGCGCTGGACCTCGGCGAAGTTGGTCGTCCAGTAGCCGAAGCTGAGGGCGAAGCCGAGGCCGAGCACGATGGTGAGCCAGTTGGCGCCCAGCGGGTTGTCCGAGCCGATGCCGGTCCCGCCCCAGGCGGAGACGAAGTTCTCGCCCTGCGAGGCGGTGAGCGAGTCGCGCAGCCCGCTCCAGCCGCCCACCCGGGTCAGCGCGAGGACGGTCAGCGGGATCAGGCCGGCCAGGATCACGAAGAACTGCACGACCTCGTTGTAGATGGCCGAGGACAGACCGCCCAGGGTGATGTAGAGCAGTACGAACAGGCCCGAGACCACGATGGACACCCACTGCGGCCAGCCCAGCAGCGCCTCCAGCACGATGGCCAGCGCGTAGAGGTTGACGCCCGCGATCAGCACCGAGGCCGCCGAGAACAGGATGCCGCTGAGCAGGTGGGACGAGGGACCGAAGCGGTGCAGCAGGAACTCGGGGACCGAGCGCACCCGGGACCCGTAGTAGAAGGGCATCATCACCAGGCCGAGGAAGACCATGGCCGGGATGGCGCCCACCCAGTACCAGTGCACGGTGTAGACGCCGTACTGCGCGCCGTTGGCCGCCATGCCCAGGATCTCCAGGGCGCCGAGGTTCGCCGCGATGAAGGCGAGGCCGGTCACCCAGGCGGGCAGTGAGCGGCCGGAGAGGAAGAAGTCCAGGCTGGTCTTGATGCTGCGCCGGGCAGCGAACCCGACTCCCAGGATGACGAGGAAGTAGACGGCCAGGATCGTGTAGTCCAGGGCGTTCGTGGGGAGCCGAAGGTCCTGGGCCAACTGGTACGACGGCATGAGCAGGTCGCCTCCATGGCGTGACGGGGCCTTCGTGGGGGGCGGCCCCTTGACGTCAATGTTCACTCATGGTTTTTTATGTTCGATTATGTTTGGGTCGTAGTATAGGGAGACCCCAGGTGAAAAAGACCTCGACCCGCCTCGCCGACGGCCGCGAACTCGTGTACTACGACGTTCGCGGCGGTCACGGCGCCGCGGAGCGCGACGCGGTGGACCGGCGCCCCCTGGACGCCGTCGCCACGGCGTCGGAGATCCGCCACGATCCCCTGCTCGGCGAGTGGGTCGCGGTCACGGCGCACCGCCAGGCCCGCACGTACCACCCGCCGGCCGACGAGTGCCCGCTCTGCCCGTCCCGCGACGGGCGCATGACGGAGATCCCAGCCGAGGACTACGAGGTGGCCGTCTTCGAGAACCGCTTCCCCTCCCTGGCCGGCCCCCCGGGCCCGGCGGCCGCGGAGGACGGCACCGGCCTCTTCCTGCGGGCCCCGGGCGCCGGGCGCTGCGAGGTGGTGTGCTTCACCTCCGACCACGAGGCGTCCTTCGCCGACCTCACCGAGGAGCGGGCCGCCCTGGTCCTGGACGCCTGGACCGACCGCACCGCCGAACTGTCGGCGCTGCCGGGCGTGCGCCAGGTGTTCTGCTTCGAGAACCGGGGCCGGGAGATCGGCGTCACCCTCGGCCACCCCCACGGCCAGATCTACGCCTATCCCTTCGTCACCCCGCGCACCGGGCGGATGCTGCGCTCGGCCGCCACCCACCGCGAGCGCACCGGCGGCAACCTCTTCGACGACGTCGTGGCCGCCGAGCGCGCCGACGGGCGGCGCGTGGTTCTGGAGACCGGCCACTGGACCGCCTTCGTGCCGCACGCCGCGCGCTGGCCGTACGAGGTGCACCTGTACCCCAGGCGGCGGGTGCCGGACATGACGGAGCTCCAGGCGGACGCCCGCGCCGAGTTCCCCGGCGTCTACCTGGAGCTGCTGCGGCGCTTCGACCGGATCTTCGGCCCCGGAGAGCCGCCCACGCCGTACATCTCCGGCTGGCACCAGGCGCCGCTGGGCCCGGACGGGGGGAAGGACTGGGCCGGACGGGCGGACTTCGCCCTCCACCTGGAACTCTTCACGGTCCGCCGCACGTCCGGGAAGCTGAAGTACCTGGCGGGCTCGGAGTCCGGCATGGGGGTCTTCATCAACGACGTGCCGCCCGAGAGCGCGGCGCAGCGACTGCGGGAGGTGGCGAGCCGGTGAGCGGCACGTATCTGGTGACCGGCGGGGCCGGCTACGTCGGGAGCGTCGTCGCGGCGCACCTGCTGGAGGCGGGACACCGGGTGACGGTGGTCGACGACCTGTCCACCGGCTTCCGCGCGGGCGTGCCGGCGGGAGCGGACTTCGTCCAGGGGCGCATCCAGGACGCCGCCGACTGGCTGGACCCTTCCTGTGACGCCGTGCTGCACTTCGCGGCCAGCTCCCAGGTCGGCGAGTCCGTCGTCCACCCCGAGAAGTACTGGCGCAACAACGTCGGCGGCACGATGGCGCTGCTGGACGCGATGCGCGGGGCCGGTGTGCGCACCCTGGTCTTCTCCTCCACCGCCGCCACCTACGGCGAGCCCGAGGAGGTCCCCATCCGCGAGGACGCCCCCACCGCCCCCACCAACCCCTACGGCGCCTCCAAGCTCGCCGTCGACCACATGATCGCCGGCGAGTGCGCGGCCCACGGCCTGGCCGCCGTCTCGCTGCGCTACTTCAACGTCGCCGGCGCCTACCGCAGCGCGCACGGCGCCCTCGGCGAGCGCCACGACCCCGAGTCGCACCTCATCCCGCTGGTGCTCCAGGTCGCGCTCGGGCAGCGGGAGGCGATCTCGGTCTACGGCGACGACTACCCCACCCCCGACGGCACCTGCGTACGCGACTACATCCACGTCGCCGACCTCGCCGAGGCCCATCTGCTGGCGCTGGACGCCGCGGAGCCCGGGGAGCACCTGGTGTGCAACCTGGGCAACGGCAGCGGCTTCTCCGTCCGCGAGGTGATCCGCACGGTCCGCGAGGTCACCGGCCACCCCGTGCCCGAGAAGACGGCTCCGCGCCGCGGAGGCGACCCGGCGTTCCTGGTCGCCTCCGCGGAGCGGGCCAGGCAGCGGCTGGGCTGGCGGCCCTCGCGCACAGATCTGAAGGACATCGTCGCCGACGCCTGGGCCTTCGCCCGGGGCAGGGCGCTGGACTCCGCCGGCGGCGGCGAGGGGAGCGGAACGTGAACGGGCCCCTGGACCCCGAGGCCGGGGCCGAGGCGGAGGCGGAGGCGCTGAACGCGGCGCAGACGGCGGAGGCGGCCGACGGCTTCCGCGCGGTCCACGGCGGTGAGCCCACCGGGATCTGGGCCGCGCCGGGCCGCGTCAACCTCATCGGCGAGCACACCGACTACAACGACGGCTTCGTCATGCCGCTCGCCCTGCCGCACACCACCCGGGTGGCGGCGGCCCGCCGCGACGACGGCGTGCTGGCCCTCCACTCGTCCGACGTGTCGGGCGGCACGGTGCGCCTGCCGGCCGAGAAGCTCGCGCCCGGCGCCGCCGACGGCTGGGCCGCGTACCCGGCCGGCGTGGTGTGGGCGCTGCGCGAGGCCGGCCTGCTGTCCGGCCGGGAGGGGGGCGCCGACCTCTACGTCCGCAGCGATGTGCCCACCGGCGCGGGCCTGTCCTCCTCGGCCGCCCTGGAGGTCGCCACGGCGGTGGCCCTGAACGACCTGTACGGCCTGGGGCTGGCCCCCGAGCGGATCGCCCGGCTCTGCCAGCGGGCCGAGAACGAGTTCGTCGGCGTCCCCTGCGGGATCATGGACCAGATGGCGTCGGCCTGCTGCACGGCCGGGCACGCCCTCCACCTCGACACCCGGGACCTGGCCGCCCGCCAGGTCCCGTTCGACCTGGCCGCCGCGGGCCTGCGGCTGCTGGTGGTGGACACCCGCGTCAAGCACGCCCTGGGCGACGGCGAGTACGCCCGCCGCCGGGCGGGCTGCGAGGAGGCCGCGGCGGCCCTGGGGGTCGCGGCCCTGCGCGACGTTCCGTACGGGGAGCTGGACGCGGCGCTGACCGGGCTGGCCGATCCGGCGCTGCGGCCGCTGGTGCGCCATGTGGTCACCGAGAACCGGCGGGTGGAGGAGGTCGTGGGCCTCCTCGACGCGGGCGACCCCCGCTCGATCGGCCCGGTCCTGACCGCCGGGCACGCCTCGCTGCGCGACGACTTCGCCGTCTCCTGCCCCGAGCTGGACCTGGTGGTGGAGACGGCGAACGCGGCGGGCGCGCTGGGCGCCCGGATGACCGGCGGCGGCTTCGGCGGCTCCGCGGTCGTCCTGGTGGAGGCGGACGGGGCGGAGGAGGTCGGCGCGGAGGTCGCCGACGCCTTCGAAGCCGCGGGCCACCCGGCCCCGCGGCTTTTCGAGGCGGTGCCCTCGGAGGGGGCACGCCGGCTGGACGGGTGAGGCGCCGGTCCGTGCCCGGCCGGTGGTCGGCGCGGTGGTCGGCGAGGTGATCGCAATGTGTCGGAAGCGGTCGGCCCGCGCCGTGCCGGGCACCGCCGACCGGGCACGTCCGGTCGCCGCGGCCCGCGCCGGCGGTCGGTTTCCCCCAATCCGCCTCGTCGGCCCCACCCCGGCCGTACGCTGATGGACGGCACCGGCCGCCGGGGGCCGGTGCGCATCAGGGGGCGGCACACGCCGGATGCGGCGCACGGGGGCCGGGTACGAGCAGGGCACGGCGGCGGCCGTGCGGCCCGTCCGGTACCCGCACCGGGCGCCGTGCCCGAGCGCGGGTGGGCCTTTCGGCGGCAGGGGGTGTGCGTGCAACGTATCCGGGTTCTCGTGGTGGACGACCACCGCATATTCGCCGAGTCGCTCGCCGCGGCACTCGCGGTGGAGCAGGACGTGGAGGTGGCCGCGGCCGGCAGCGGCCCCGCGGCGCTGCGCGCACTGGAACGGGCGGCGGCCGACGGCCGCCGCTTCGACGTCCTGCTGATCGACGCCGATCTGGGGGGCGCCCCTCCGGAGGCCGGCGAGACGCCGGTGCCGGACCAGGCCGCCGCCGACGCGCCGGCCGCGGCCGGCGGCATCGCCCTGGTCTCGCGGGTGCACAGAGACCACCCCGAGGTCCGCACCGTGGTGCTCGCCGAGTGCGACGACCCGCGCCGCGCGGCCGCCGCGCTCCAGGCGGGGGCGTCGGGCTGGGTCGCCAAGGACTGCTCGCTCTCCCGGCTGCTCCAGGTGGTCCGGGGGGTGCTGCGCGGCGAGACGCACCTGCCGCCCGCCCTGCTGACCGGGGTGCTGCGCGAGCTGACCGCGACGCGCAGACACCGCACCGAGAGCGAGCGGCTGGTGGAGTCGCTGACCCCGCGCGAGCACGAGGTGCTGCGCTGCATGGTGGCCGGGCTGGGGCGCAAGGCGGTCGCCGAGCGGCTGTACCTCTCCCCGCACACCGTCCGCACCCACATGCAGAACGTGCTGGGCAAGCTGGGGGTGCACTCCACCCTGGCCGCGGTCGCGCTGGCCCGCAAGGCGGGCGTCGGACCGGTGGACCTGGAGCACGTGACGACGTAGTCCCCCGTACCCGCGCCGGGCCCGTGTCACGGCTCCTGTCAGGGGACGTTGTCGAAGGGGGCGGTGAGCTGCCGCAGCAGCCCGGCCAGCTCCGCCCGCCGGCTGGAGGGGAGCTCGGCGAGGATGGCCCGCTCCTGCTCCAGCAGCCCGGCCAGGGCCCGGTCGGCCCGGTCGCGCCCTGCCTCCGTCAGCCGGACCAGGACGCCGCGCCGGTCGCTGGGGTCGGGCAGCCGCTCCACCAGCCCCTTCTTCGCCAGCCGGTCGATGCGGTTGGTCATGGTGCCGGAGGTGACCAGGGTCTGGGTCAGCAACTGTCCGGGGGAGAGCTGGTACGGGGCGCCGGCGCGGCGCAGCGCGGTCAGCACGTCGAACTCCCAGGGCTCCAGCCCGTGCTCGGCGAAGGCGATGCGGCGGGCCCGGTCGAGGTGGCGGGCGAGCCTGCTGACCCGGCTGAGCACCTCCAGGGGCTCCACATCGAGATCGGGGCGCTCGCGGCGCCACGCTGCCACCAGTCGGTCGACCTCGTCCTCCATACGGACAGTGTAGTAGTTCTGTCGATGTGAAGTCTCTTGACATCGAGATAACTCCGGCGGACCCTGCTGCCATGGAACCAGCCGACCCGCTCCGGCGTACCGGCGTCCCGCTGTGGGACCCCGCACAGTACCGCCGCCACACCGGCCACCGTCTGCGCCCGCTCCACGACCTGCTGGCCCGTGTCCCCCCTCTGCCCTCGCCCCGGCCCCGCATCGCCGACCTGGGCTGCGGCCCCGGCGACGCGACCGCGCTGCTGGCCGGGCACTGGCCCACGGCGGAGATCACCGGCTACGACCTGTCCGAGGCGATGCTCGCCGAGGCCCGCGCGCACGCCGGGCCCACCTCCGAGGGCGGCGCCGTGGACTTCGCCCGTGCCGACCTGGCCGCCTGGCGCCCCGGCGAACCGCACGACCTGATCGTCTCCAACGCGGCGCTGCACTGGTGCCCCGGACACATCACCCGGTTCCCCGACTGGATCGCGGCACTGCGCCCCACAGGCGTCCTGGCCTTCCAGGTCCCCGGCAACTTCACCGCTCCCGGGCACACCCTGCTCGCGGACCTGTGCGCATCACCTCGCTGGCGCGACCGCCTCGGAGCCGGGGCTCGCCGCGCCCCCGTGGCCGAGCCCGTCGAGTACGCCGAGGCGCTGGCGGCGCTCGGCTGTGAAACGGACGTATGGGAGACGACGTACGTGCACGTCCTCACCGGCGAGGACCCGGTGCTGGAGTGGGTGAAGGGCACCGCCCTGCGCCCCGTCCTCACCGCGCTCGAACCCGACCCGGCCGCACGCGAGGCGTTCCTCGCCGAGTACCGCGACCTGCTGCGCGAGGCCTACCCGCCGGGCCCGCACGGCACCCTCTTCCCGTTCCGCCGGATCTTCGCCGTCGCCCTCAGGCGCGCCTGAGGGCGCGAACACCCCCGCGAACACCCCCGCGAACACGCCCGGAACCCACTGGGCGGAACTTCTGGAGGAGACACCGTGATCGAGGCGCTCGACCACGTACAGCTCGCCGCTCCGCGCGGATCCGAGGAGGTCCTGCGCGCCTTCTACGCCGGACTGCTCGGTATGGCGGAGACCCCCAGGCCGCCCGCCCTCGCGGCCCGCGGCGGCTGCTGGTTCGAAGCCGGCTCCGTCCGGCTCCACCTCGGGATCGAGGACGGCTTCCGGCCCGCGCTCAAGGCCCACCCCGGCCTGCGGGTGGCGGACGTCGACACCCTGGCCGCCCGTCTGGCGGACGCCGGCCACCCGGTCGCCTGGGACGACTCCGTCCCCGGCGTGCGCCGCTTCCACAGCGCCGACCCCGTCGGCAACCGGCTGGAGTTCCTCCAGCCGCACGGGTGAGGAAAGCACGGAAGAGGAGGAGAGGAGGGGAGGAGGGGAGCCCGGGCGCCGGGCTCAGCTGCGGCGGTGGCCTATCAGGCGCGGCTTGGGCTCCAGGCCGTCCAGCCCGTGCCAGGCGAGGTTCACCAGATGGGCGGCCACCTCGGGCTTGTCGGGCTTGCGGGCGTTCAGCCACCACTGGCCCGTCAGGGCCACCATGCCCACCAGTGCCTGCGCGTACAGCGGCGCCAGCTTCGGGTCGAAGCCGCGCGCCTTGAACTCCAGGCCCAGGATGTCCTCCACCTGGGTGGCGATGTCGCTGATCAGCGAGGCGAAGTTGCCCGTCGACTGGGCCACCGGCGAGTCCCGCACCAGGATGCGGAACCCGTCGGTGTACTGCTCGATGTAGTCCAGCAGCGCGAACGCCGCCTGTTCCAGCAGCTCACGCGGATGACCGCCGGTCAGTGCCCCCGTCACCATGTCCAGCAGCCGCCGCATCTCCCGGTCGACCACGACCGCGTACAGCCCCTCCTTGCCGCCGAAGTGTTCGTAGACCACCGGCTTGGAGACCCCGGCCTTCGCCGCGATCTCCTCCACCGACGTGCCTTCGAAGCCGCGTTCGGCAAAGAGCGCGCGACCGATGTCCAGCAGTTGCTCGCGGCGCTCCTTCCCCGTCATCCGGCGGCGGGTCCGCCGGGTGGAGCCTGAGTGCCTGCCCTTGGTACTGCTGTCGTCGGTCGCCACTTCTCCATCATGCCGCTTCGGCGGCCTCCTCCCGGCGGCGGGCGTCGATCCGCTTCCGCGACGGCCAGCGCACGTCGTACGCCCAGCCGGCCTTCTCGAACCAGCGGATCAGCCGGGCGCTGGAGTCGATCTGCCCCTTCAGCACACCGTGCCGGGCGCAGGTCGGATCCGCGTGGTGCAGGTTGTGCCAGGACTCCCCGCAGGAGAGCACCGCCAGCCACCACACGTTGCCCGAGCGGTCACGCGACTTGAACGGGCGCTTGCCCACCGCGTGGCAGATGGAGTTGATCGACCAGGTGACGTGGTGCAGCAGCGCCACCCGCACCAGCGAGCCCCAGAAGAAGGCGGTCAGCGCGCCCTGCCAGCTCATCGTGGCCAGCCCGCCGACCACCGGCGGAACGGCCAGCGACACGGCCGTCCACAGCACGAACTGGCGGGAGATGCGGCGGATCACCGGGTCCTTGATCAGATCCGGGGCGTACTTGTGCTGCGGCGTCTGCTCCTCGTCGAACATCCAGCCCACATGGGCCCACCACAGGCCCTTGAGCAGGGCGGGGACCGTCTCGCCGTAGCGCCAGGGGGAGTGCGGGTCGCCCTCGGCGTCGGAGTACTTGTGGTGCTTGCGGTGGTCGGCGACCCACCGCACCAGCGGACCCTCCACGGCCATCGACCCGGCGACGGCCAGCGCGACGCGCAGGGGCTTCTTCGCCTTGAAGGCGCCGTGGGTGAAGTAGCGGTGGAAGCCGATGGTGATGCCGTGGCAGCCCAGGAAGTACATGCCGACCAGCAGCCCGAGGTCCAGCCAGCTCACCCCCCAGCCCCAGGCGAGCGGGACCGCGGCCACCAGGGCGACGAAGGGAACGGTGATGAACAGCAGCAGGGTGATCTGCTCTACGGAACGGCGCTGCTCGCCGCCGAGCGTGGCCGAGGGGAGCGGTTCCCCGGACGCCGCGGCGGACTTCGCCGTGTCTTCGGGGTTCTCGGAGTTCGTGCGAAGCACGTCCGGACTGATCGTCATAGATTGCTCTCGTTTGAAGCTGAGGGACGGGGGTCGCGTTACTTACGGTTCCGTAACCTACGCAATCGTAAGTATGGCAGCCGTGGGTGTGGGGGCAAGAGGGCCGCATGGTGGACTGGATGATCCACGCGCTCCCGGGGCGGCCTATCCTGGGGGTCGTCGGACAACGCGGTCCGTGACCTGCCAGAAGCATCGCCGCAAGGAGCCGCACCTGTGAGCAGTGCCGACACCTCCCCGAACCCGGTTGGCAAGAACCCTTCCCCGGCCGGGGAGGTCCCCACGGCGGGCCGTCCGAGTACCCCGGACGCCCGAAACGAACCCAGCGCCCCCGAAGCCCCGCTGGAGGCCTCCGCCGAGGCCCGTGCCGAGACCAGCGCGGCCCTGCGGGCCGACATCCGCAGGCTGGGCGATCTCCTCGGCGAGACGCTCGTCCGCCAGGAGGGCGCCGAGCTGCTGGAGCTCGTCGAGCGCGTACGCGCCCTGACCAGGACCGACGGCGAGGCCGCCGCCGCCCTGCTCAGCCGTACCGACCTCGCGACGGCCACCAAGCTCGTGAGGGCCTTCTCGACCTACTTCCACCTCGCCAACATCACCGAGCAGGTCCACCGCGGCCGCGAACTGCGCGCCCGGCGGGCCGCCGAGGGCGGAAACCTCGCCCGCACCGCGGACATGCTCAAGGACGCCGACCCCGCCCACCTGCGGGAGACCGCGGCGAACCTCGGCGTGCGCCCGGTCTTCACCGCCCACCCCACCGAGGCCGCCCGCCGGTCGGTGCTCACCAAGCTCCGCAAGGTCGCCGAGCTGCTGGAGAACACCGACCCCAACGAGCGCCGCCGCACCGACCTGCGGCTCGCCGAGAACATCGACCTGATCTGGCAGACCGACGAGCTGCGCGTGGCCCGCCCCGAGCCGGCCGACGAGGCGCGCAACGCCGTCTACTACCTCGACGAACTGCACCGCGACGCCGTCGGCGACGTCCTGGAGGACCTCGCCGCCGAGCTGGAGCGCGCCGGAGCCCCGCTCCCGCCCGCCTCCCGCCCGCTGACCTTCGGCACCTGGATCGGCGGCGACCGCGACGGCAACCCCAACGTCACCCCCGCCGTCACCTGGGAGGTGCTGCTGCTCCAGCACGAGCACGGCATCACCGACGCCCTGGAGCACATCGACGAGCTGCGCGCCGCCCTGTCCAACTCCATCCGGATCAGCGGCGTCACCGAGGAACTGCGGGAATCCCTGGAGCGCGACCTCGAACTCCTGCCGGAGATCAGCCCCCGCTACAAGCGGCTCAACGCCGAGGAGCCCTACCGGCTCAAGGTCACCTGCATCCGGCAGAAGCTGCTCAACACCCGCGAGCGCCTGGCCGAGGGCGACCCGCACGTGCCCGGCCGCGACTACCTGGGCACCGGCGAACTCCTGGCCGACCTGGAGCTGGTCCAGAACTCCCTGCGCGAGCACCGCGGCTCGCTGATCGCCGACGGCCACCTGGAGCGCGTGATGCGCACCCTGGGCGCCTTCGGCCTCCAGCTGGCCACCATGGACGTGCGCGAGCACGCCGACGCGCACCACCACGCCCTCGGGCAGCTCTTCGACCGGCTCGGCGAGGAGTCCTGGCGCTACGCCGACATGCCGCGCGACTACCGCCGGCGGCTGCTCGCCAAGGAACTGCGCTCCCGCCGCCCGCTGGCCCCGCAGCCCGCGCCGCTGGACGCCGCCGGGGCCAAGACCTTCGGCGTCTTCGAGACCGTCCGCAGGGCGCTGGACACCTTCGGCCCCGAGGTCATCGAGTCCTACATCATCTCCATGTGCCAGGGCGCCGACGACGTCTTCGCCGTCGCCGTCCTCGCGCGCGAGGCGGGCCTGATCGACCTGCACGCCGGCTGGGCCCGCATCGGCGTGGTGCCGCTGCTGGAGACCACCGACGAGCTGCGCATCGCCGACGAGCTGCTGGACTCGATGCTCTCCGACCCCTCCTACCGGCGTCTGGTCGCCCTGCGCGGCGACGTCCAGGAGGTCATGCTCGGCTACTCCGACTCCTCGAAGTTCGGCGGCATCACCACCTCCCAGTGGGAGATCCACCGGGCCCAGCGGCGGCTGCGCGACGTCGCCCACCGCCACGGGGTGCGGCTGCGCCTGTTCCACGGCCGCGGCGGCACCGTCGGCCGCGGCGGCGGCCCCACCCACGACGCGATCCTCGCCCAGCCCTGGGGCACCCTGGAGGGCGAGATCAAGGTCACCGAGCAGGGCGAGGTCATCTCCGACAAGTACCTCATCCCCTCCCTGGCCCGCGAGAACCTGGAGCAGACGGTGGCCGCCACCCTCCAGGCGTCCGCCCTGCACACCGCGCCCCGCCAGTCCGACGAGGCGCTGGCCCGCTGGGACGCGGCGATGGACACCGTCTCCGAGGCCGCGCACAGCGCCTACCGCGCGCTGGTGGAGGACCCGGACCTGCCCGCGTACTTCTTCGCCTCCACCCCCGTGGACCAGCTCGCCGACCTCTACCTCGGCTCCCGCCCCTCGCGCCGCCCCGACTCAGGGGCCGGCCTGGACGGACTGCGGGCGATCCCGTGGGTGTTCGGCTGGACGCAGTCGCGGCAGATCGTGCCCGGCTGGTTCGGCGTCGGCACCGGGCTGAAGGCCGCGCGCGAGGCCGGGCTCGACAGCGTGCTGGACGAGGCGTACGAGCGCTGGCACTTCTTCCGCAACTTCCTGTCCAACGTCGAGATGACGCTGGCCAAGACCGACCTGCGGACCGCCCGGCACTACGTGGAGACGCTGGTGCCGGCCGAGCTGCGGCACATCTTCGCCACCATCGAGGCCGAGCACGAACTGACGGTGCGCGAGGTGCTGCGGATCACCGGCGAGCGGGAACTGCTGGACGCGCAGCCGGTGCTCAAGCAGACCTTCGCCATCCGCGACGCCTACCTGGACCCGATCTCCTACCTCCAGGTCACGCTCCTGGCGCGGCAGCGCGAGGCCGCCGAGCGCGGCGAGGAGCCCGATCCGCTGCTGGGCCGCGCCCTGCTGCTGACGGTCAACGGCGTCGCCGCGGGCCTGCGCAACACCGGCTGACGCGTGCCCCGGCCCCGGCGGGTGCCCGCCGGGGCCGGGGCACGCGCGTGAGCGGACACCCGAACGGCGATGGGCCCCTCTCCCACCCGGGAGAGGGGCCCATCGCCCTGTCCGCGACCGTGCGCGGTGCGCTCGGGGATCAGCCCTGGGTGGCCTTGCGGCGGCGCATCACCAGGTACGAGCCCGCGCCCAGCAGCGCCGCGGCGGCCGCCGCGAGCGCCGCGACGGGGGCCTCGGAACCGGTCTCGGCCAGGTTGCCGCCGTCGCCCGTCGAAGCGCCCGGCTCCTCGCCGCCGGCGACGCCCTCGGTGGCCTCACCGGTCGAGCCCTCACCGGTGGAGCCTTCGCCGGTGGAGCCCTCGGTGCCGCCGGTGGTCTCCTCGCCGCCCGCGGCGCCCTCGGTGGACTCACCGGAAGTGCCCTCGGAGGTGCCCTCGGTGCTGCCGCCGGTGGTCTCCTCCGAGCCGCCGGTGGTGCCCTCGGTGGTCTCACCGGTGGAGCCGCCCGAGGTCTCGCCGGACTCGCAGTCCACCTTGAAGACCTTGTGCTTGGGGGCGCCCTTCTTGCCTTCGAAGGTCCAGTACAGCTTGTACTGCCCGTCGGGCAGGGTCATGTCCTCGGTACGGCCGTGGCCCTCACCGTCGAGGGTGATGTCGCCCTCCAGAGAGGGCTCCTCGGGGGAGTGCGGGTGCTCGTAGATCTTCCAGGAGACTTCCTGGACCGCGTCGAACTGGAAGGCGTCGAGGTAGAACTCGCACACCTTCGGGTTGTTCCGCTTGTCGTACTCGGCATCGGTCACGGCGTCGTGGATCTTGACCGTACCGTTGTCGCCCTTGGTTGCGGGCGAGATGGCGTGCGAGGTGGGGGCCAGGAGCAGACAGGCCGCTGCGGCCGCCGTCACCACAGACGCCGGAGAGAGAATGCGCATGAACTACCACCTTCGGTGGCGGGGGACATCTTGGACGTGTGGGGAGTGAGGGGGGTGGGCGTAGCCTTTCCCGCCGTACGGAACCGGTCAAGCGCGATGCGCCACCTCTGGCCCCATGTATCGCGCTTGTCCCGAAGGCCTCGTGTAACAATCAGATCAATCTCAAGATCGAAAAGATTGAAACGGGCAGACGCCGGAAGGCGCCGCTCACAGCAGCGCGAACGCCGCCCCCATCAGCGCGAGCCCCGACAGCCCCGTCCCCCACGCGGTGCGCCGCATGCCCAGGCCGCCCGCGATCACCGGCGAGGCCAGCACCAGCGCGCCCGCCAGCGGCAGCCACGCGTACAGCACGCCGGCGGTACCGGTGCGCACCGCCTCGGCCCTGGCGGTCCCGTCCGGCCCGTCCGATCCCTCCCGGCCGGGCCACAGCGCCACCGGGAGCCGCTCACCGGCCTCGTACGACACCGGCGCCTCGACGGCGACCTCCGCCCGCGCGCCCTCGCCGCCCTCCGGCGCGAACGGCCCCGTGCACGTCCACCCGTCGCACTCGGCGACGGTCATCGTGCCGCGCACCGCCCCGCGGTCGGCCACCGCCTGCCGCGTCCCGTCGAGTGAGACCCACACACCGGCCATCAGCAGCACCGCCGCGACCGCGCCCATCAGCGCCGCCCTCGCCAGCAGCAGCAGGCCGTACGCGCTCTCGCCGGCCCGGCGCACCCGGCTGCGTCCGGCGGAGGTGCCCAGGAACCCAGGAGACATGGCGGGATCCTGGGGCACCGGGAAGCGGACGGTCAACCTCCGTGCGCCCCCGGAGTGCGCCCCGGGCCCCGCTGCTCGGTGCGGCTCGGTGCGGCCCGGGCGCGGCTCAGGAGTTGTACGTGCCCTGCGCCCGCTCCAGGCCGTCCACCACCAGGCACTCCACGGCGTCCGCGGCGCGGTCCACGAAGTAGTCGAGCTCCTTGCGCTCGGTGGAGGAGAAGTCCTTCAGCACGAAGTCGGCCACCGGCATCCGGCCCGGCGGGCGGCCGATGCCGAAGCGCACCCGGTGGTAGCCGGGACCGAGCGACTTGGTGATCGACTTCAGCCCGTTGTGGCCGTTGTCGCCGCCGCCCTTCTTCAGCCGCAGCACCCCGTAGTCGATGTCCAACTCGTCGTGGACGACGACCAGATGCTCCGCGGGCACCTTGTAGAAGTCGCGCAGCGCGGTGACGGGGCCGCCCGAGAGGTTCATGTACGACATCGGCTTGGCCAGCACCACCCGGCGGCTCCCGGCGCCCGGAGCGCCCAGCCGGCCCTCCAGCACCTGGGCCCGGGAGCGGTGCGTCCTGAACTTCCCCCCGATCCGCCCGGCCAGCAGGTCGGCGACCATGAAGCCCACGTTGTGCCGGTTCGCCGCGTACTCCGGGCCGGGGTTGCCCAGGCCCACCACCAGCCAGGGGGCGTCGGCGTCGCTCATCGTCGTCCTCTCCTACAGCGGACCTACAGGGGGAAGAACCACGGCCGCCGGCCCGCGCCCACGGCGCGGGCCGGCGGCCGGAGAAAGGGGGGTGAGCCCGCGGATCACTCCGCGGCGGTCTCGCCCTCGGTGGCCTCGCCCTCCGCGGGCGCCTCGGCCTGCGCGGCCAGCACGTTGAGGACGACGGTGTCCTCCTCGACGGCCAGCGAGGAGCCCTTGGGCAGCGGGATGTCCTTGGCCAGGACGGAGTCGCCGGCGGTCAGACCCTCGATGGAGACGGTCACGGCCTCCGGGATGTGGGTGGCCTCGGCCTCGACCGGCAGCGTGTTCAGCACGTGCTCCAGCAGGTTCGCACCCGGGGCCAGCTCGCCCTCGGTGTGGACCGGGATCTCCACGGTGACCTGCTCGCCGCGCTTGACCACCAGCAGGTCGATGTGGACCAGGAAGCCGCGGATGGCCTCGCGCTGCACGGCCTTGGGGATCACCAGCTCCTGGCGGCCCTCGACGTCCAGCGTGATCAGCACGTTCGAGGTCTTCAGGGCCATCATCAGGTCGTAGCCGGGAAGGGCCACGTGGACCGGCTCGGTGCCGTGCCCGTAGATGACACCGGGAACCTTGTCCTCGCGGCGGAGCCTGCGGGACGCGCCCTTGCCGAACTCCTTGCGGACCTCGGCGGAGATCTTGACGTCAGCCATGACGCACTCCTCGTCTCTCAAGTCGGTTCTGTGGCGGTTGCCAGAGCTACTCGGCCACGACTGACCTGCTGCGAAGAGCGCGTCGATAACGGATCACCGTGCCACCGCGGGCACGGCTCCCTCGCCGAGCAACTCCACGAGTCTACCGCCCCGCGAAAGCGGCAGCGGACACGGCGGGGGCGCCGTACCCGGGCCCGTGCCCGGGTACGGCGCCCCCGCCGAACCGTTACGCCTGCTCGTCGAAGAGGCTCGTCACCGAGCCGTCCTCGAACACCTCGCGCACCGCGCGGGCGATCGTCGGCGCCATCGACAGCACCTTGATCTTGTCGACGTCCACCTCGCTCGGCGTCGGCAGGGTGTTGGTGAAGATGAACTCGCTCACCTTGGAGTTCTTCAGCCGGTCCGCCGCCGGGCCGGACAGCACACCGTGCGTCGCCGCCACGATCACGTCCTCGGCGCCGTTGGCGAACAGCGCGTCGGCCGCGGCGCAGATCGTGCCGCCGGTGTCGACCATGTCGTCCACCAGCACGCACACCCGGCCCCGCACGTCGCCGACGACCTCGTGGACGGTCACCTGGTTCGCCACGTCCGGGTCGCGGCGCTTGTGCACGATCGCCAGCGGCGCGCCCAGCCGGTCGCACCAGCGGTCGGCGACCCGCACCCGGCCCGCGTCCGGCGAGACCACCGTCAGCTTGGAGCGGTCCACCTTGCCGCCCACGTAGTCCGTCAGCACCGGCAGCGCGAACAGGTGGTCCACGGGACCGTCGAAGAAGCCCTGGATCTGGTCGGTGTGCAGATCGACGGTGAGGATCCGGTCCGCGCCGGCCGTCTTGAGCAGGTCGGCGATCAGCCGCGCCGAGATCGGCTCACGGCCGCGGTGCTTCTTGTCCTGCCGCGCGTAGCCGTAGAACGGCACGATCACGGTGATGCTCCGGGCCGAGGCCCGCTTGAGCGCGTCCACCATGATCAGCTGCTCCATGATCCACTTGTTGATCGGAGCGGTGTGGCTCTGCATCAGGAAGCAGTCGGCGCCACGGGCGGACTCCTGGAAGCGCACGTAGATCTCGCCGTTGGCGAAGTCGAACGCCTTCGTCGGGACCACGCTGACACCGAGATGCCCCGCGACCTCCTCCGCCAGACTGGGGTGGGCGCGGCCGGAGAAGAACATCATTTTCTTCTGGCCGGTCGTCTTGATCCCGGTCACAACACAATCTCCTTGCGAGCATCGATTCGTCGGGGCGCACCACGGTGTGCGCTTCTCACGGTACGCCCTGGTCGGGGCGCCTCCGCCGGGTCATCCCCCGGTCACGGGGCCGTCGCCGCCCTCCTCCGCGGCGGCCTGGGCCGCCCGCGCGGCCGCGCTCCCGGGGCGCTTACGGGCCACCCAGCCCGCGATGTTGCGCTGCTGGCCGCGCGCGACGGCCAGCGAACCGGGCGGCACATCCTTGGTGATCACGGACCCGGCGGCGGTGTACGCCCCGTCCCCGACCGTGACGGGAGCCACAAACATGTTGTCCGACCCCGTCCGGCAGTGCGAGCCGATCGTGGTGTGGTGCTTGTTCACCCCGTCGTAGTTCACGAACACGCTCGCGGCGCCGATGTTCGAGTGCTCGCCGATCGTGGCGTCGCCCACGTACGACAGATGCGGCACCTTCGTGCCCTCGCCCACCTCGGCGTTCTTCATCTCCACGTACGTGCCGGCCTTCGACCTCGGCCCCAGCCGCGTCCCGGGCCGCAGATACGCGTACGGGCCCACCGAAGCGCCCGGGCCGATCTCCGCCGAGTCCGTCACCGCGTTGGACACCACCGCGCCCTCGCCGACGACGGTGTCCGCCAGCCGGCAGTTCGGCCCGACCTCGCAGCCCGCGCCCAGGCGCGTGGACCCCAGCAGCTGCGTACCCGGATGCACCAGCGCGTCCGGCTCGTACGTCACCGTCACGTCCAGCCACGTCGTCGCAGGGTCCACCACCGTCACCCCGGCCAGCATCGCCCGCTCCAGCAGCCGTTCGTTCAGCAGCCTGCGCGCCTCGGCGAGCTGCACCCGGTTGTTGATCCCGACGATCTCCCGGTGGTCGCCCGCCACACAGGCGCCCACCCGGTGCCCCTGGGCGCGCAGGATCCCCAGCACGTCGGTCAGGTACTCCTCGCCCTGGCTGTTGTCCGTGCCGATCCGGCCCAGGGCCTCCGCGAGCAGCCGCCCGTCGAACGCGAAGACCCCCGAGTTGATCTCCCGGACCGCCCGCTGCTCCTCGGTGGCGTCCTTGTGCTCCACGATCGCCGTCACCGCGCCGTCCTCGGAGCGCACGATCCGCCCGTAACCGGTCGCGTCCGGCACCTCGGCCGACAGCACCGTCACCGCGTTGCCCTGCCCGGCGTGCGCCGCGGCCAGGTCCGACAGCGTCTCGCCGGTCAGCAGCGGGGTGTCGCCGCAGACGACCACCACCGTCCCCGCGGGCCGCACCCCGTCGGCCGCCAGCGCCTGGAGCGCCGTGCGCACCGCGTGCCCGGTGCCCCGCTGCTCGGCCTGCACCGCCGTGCGCGCCTTCGCGTCCAGCGCCGCCAGATGCTCGGTGACCTGCTCGCGGCCGTGGCCGACGACCACCACCAGCTCCTCGGGATCCAGCTCGCGGGCGGCCGCCACCACATGACCCACGAGCGACCGCCCGCAGATGTCGTGCAGGACCTTGGGCCTGGCGGACTTCATGCGGGTGCCCTCACCCGCTGCGAGGACGACGACGGCTGCCGGGCGGTTGGCGCTCACGGGTGTGCCCTTCGGCTTCGGGACGGAACTTCGGACGTCTTGTGGACGGATGGCGGGACGGGCTGCCGGACCGACACGGAACCCGCCCGGGGGACCACTCCCGCACACCCGGCGGCCACCGCCGGTTCACGGGAGGGACCGCGGCGGAACCGCGCGGGAAGGTGTGGTGTCCTCCGCAGGATACCGGGGGGAGCCGGTCATTCCGGCGGTGCCCCCTGGCCCGGCACCGTCGCGCCGCCCGTCGCGCCGCCCGTGCCGCCGCCCGTACCGCCGGGGTCCTCCGTGCCGCCGCGCCCGCCCGTGCCCCCGGCGCCGTCCGTGCCGTCAGTGCCGTCCGTGCCGTCCGGGTCTTCCGGGGTGCCCGGGGCGTCCACACCGCCCGGACCGCGCCCGGTGATCGCCGCCAGACTCGCGCGCACATGCGCCATGTGCTGCCGCACCGCCTCCCGCCGCTGCTCGTGCGCACGCACGATCCGCTCCGTCTCCCGCTCCACGCGCTCCCGCCGCAGCCGCGCCCGGGCCAGCAGCTCCGCCGCCCGCTCCTCGGCCTCCGCCTGGAGCCGCCGCGCGTCCTCCTCCGCCCCGGCGGCCTCCCGCCGCGCCCGCTCCAGAACCGCCTCGCCCCGCGCGGACAGTTCGGCGACCCGCTCCGCCACCGCCGACTCGCGCCCGGCCAGCTCCGCCTCCCGCGCCTCGGTCTCCTCGGCCTGCTTCCTCTCCTGACCCAGCAGCAGTGCCTCGCACCGCTCGGCCATCTCCCGCAGCTCGCGCTCGCCCGCGCCCCGCAGCTCGTCGGCCTCCGCGCGCGCCTTCGCCAACAGCTCCCCGGCGCGCTCCCGCGCCCGCCCGAGCAGCGCCTCCGCCTCCGCGTCCGCCTCCGCCCGCACCCGGGCCGCACCACCGCGCGCCGCCTCCCGCCGCGCCCGGCCCTCCTCCTGGGCCCGCTCCAGTACCCGGCGCGACTCCTCCCGCACCCGCGCCCGCAACTCCCCGGCCTCGGCCTCCGCCTCGGACAGGATCAGCACGGCCCGCTCACCCAGCGCCTCGAACGTCTGCGGGGGCAGCGCGGCGACCACCCCGCGCAGCCGGTCCGCCTCCACCTCCAGCTCCCCGGCCAGCAGCCCCAGCCGGGCCAGGCGCTCCCGCGCCTCCTCCAGATCCCCGTACAACCCGCTGGTGAAGCGGTCGACCTGCTCGGGCCGGTAACCGCGGCCCCGTACGACGGCGAAGCCGTGAGGTGACCTGGACGCAGACGACGCAGACATCGTGAACCCCAACCTCGACACAATCCGGCGGATATCCCACCCAGCATGCGCCATGGGACCCCACGCGCCGCAACCGACACAAACCCCGCGAACACCCGCGGAAGCGTGATCCTCCCGGCGCGCCCCCTCGACCGGAGGAACGGCCGTGCCCGGCCCCCGCCGAGCGGAGACCGGGCACGGACACACCGGGAACGGCCGGGCGCGACGGCTACAGCAGGCCGTCCCACATCTGCTCGAGCAGCACCGACCACCAGTTCTCCGGACCGGCCGGCGCCGCCGGGTCCAGACACGCCAGCATCCCCTGGAAGTCCACCGTCCAGCGGCCCGCCTGCTCCGGCGTCAGCCCGTACCGCAGCCGCCACATCCGGCCCAGCAGCGCCAGGCACCGCACGAACTCCGGCAGGCCGCTGTTGACGAACTGCACCGCCGCCGGCCCGCCCCCCGGCGGAGCCTCCAGCGGCACCGCCACGATGTGCGCCGTGCCGTACTGCACACACAACTGGCGCCCGTAGTCGTTGCCCATCACCAGATACGAGGCCGCGTCCGCCGCGGGCACCACCCCGCGCTCCTGCGCCAGCTCCGCCAGCGTCGGCACCGGACGCCCCGGCTGCGCCTGCGCCCAGAAGAACGGGCCGAACTCCACCGGCAGACCCGCCCACATCAGCGTCTGCGCCACCACGTCCGGCACCCCCTGCCGGGAGACCGCACGCTGGTCGAAACGGAACACCGCCTGCGGGCCGAACGCCTGCGCCAGCTCCTGCGCCACGCCCTCCGGCCCGGCCGGCGGCGCCGGCCGGAGCAGATGCGGCGGCGGCAGCGGCACCCGGACCGGCGCCGGACGTGCCGGACCGTCGGCCACCTGGTGCAACTCGCCCTGGTGCTCTATCAGATGACGCACACCCTGCTGGCGGGAGGCCGCATCGCGCCCGTACGGCGCGGTGTGGCTGATCCGCACCTGCGGCCAGGACTCCCGCACCATCCGCGCGCAGTAACCACCGGGAACGTCGCAGCACTCCAGCTCCGTGTGCAGCTCCAGCACCTGCTGCGGCGGAACGTTCATCGCCCGCAGCTCGTGCAGGATCTGCCACTCCGGATGCGGAGTGCCCGGCGCCGAACGGCGGATCAGCTGCTGCTCGGAACCGTCGGGCGCGCGGTAGCGCAGCACCGCCATGTAACCGGGCCCGACCATCGGCACACCGGAGGGCTGCTGCGGATAGCCGTACGACGGCGCACCGGGAGGAACCCCCGGCACCCCCGGCGCACCGGGCGGCGGCGGGGTCCCCGGGCCGCCGGGGCCCGCCAGCATCGTCGCCGCGTGGTGCACCCCGCCCGGCGGAGTCCGCGGCGGCAGGTCCCGAGCCTGCCCCTGCGACGGCCGGCCAGGGTCCCGCCCGGCACCCTGCGGATCCTGCGGGCCGCCGACCGCCGGGGCCACCGTCGTCCTCGGCAGCGCGCCGCTCTCCGGCAGCAGCGCCGTCTTCGCCTCCGCGCTCGCCCCGGGCGCCTGACCCGGCCCGCCGTCCTCGTCGTCACTCCCGCTGATCGGCGGCGCGAACACCGTCACCGGCGGCCGCACCGAGGCCGCATCGCCCCCGCTGCCGCTGGTGTCCGCCGCATCCCACGGCGAACCGGAAGCGGAGCCGGAACCGGAAGCCGCCGCCGCAGGAGGCGTTGGAGCGGGCGTGGGAGCGGACGCGGACGCCGGGGCGGGCTCCGGCGCCGACGGCACCGGACCGCCCGACGACCGGCCCGGACCGTCCGAACCCCCCGAACCGGAGGCCTCACGGCGGCCCGGAATCCCCAACTGGTCCGCCGCCTCCTGCAACCACTCCGGCGGCGTCAGCAGGAACGACGTCGCCTCCAGATCCACCCGCCGCGGCGGAGCCGCCGGCGCCGGCGCGGCCGACGCCCCGTACTCCTCCTCGTACCGCCGGATCACCTCGCCCACCGGCAAAGCCGGCCACAGCGTCGACTCACCGCTGTCCCGCGCGATCACCAGCCGCTGCCGGCCACCACCCGACGACGGGCCGTCCGCACCGGGGGCACCACCCGGGCTCCCCGAACCCGGGGGGCCCTCCGCCCACGCCACGAAACCCAGATCGAACTCCCGCACCCGCACCTCACGGTGCTGGTACACCGGAACACCGCCGTTGACCCAGCGCTCCGCGCGCTCCTGCGCCTGCGCGAACGTCACCATCGAGCCTCACCCCTCCACCGGAACGGCACGCGCGAACCCGCCGTCCACCATCAGGCCGGCCACGGTCTCCAACTCCGGCGGATTACCCGCCAGCCGCAGCAGGAAGTCGTCGAAATCCGCACCGCACGGCAGCAGAAGCCCCGCCACCCGCTCCTGCACCGTCAGCCCGTCCCGGTCCCGCGCGTCGTCGTACGCGCAGAACCACACCGAACCCGGCGCCTCACCGCGCACCTTCACCGCGACGATCCCGCCCTGCACGAAGGCCACGGCCAGGTAGTCCTTCGTCAGATGGTCGCGCAGACACTTGTTCACGTACACCAGGTCGTTGACCGCCGCCTCCTCGCGCACCGTGAAGAACGGCTGGTCCACCAGCAGCCCCGACTCCGCGTCCAGCGCCACCCCCGCCGGCGCGCAACCACCAGCCGCCTTCAGGAACGACCGGTACGCCTCCGGCAGCCGGTATCCCAGGGCCTCCTCCACGTCCAGCACCTGCTCCTCGGACACCGCCACACCGTGCGGCACCTCGAAGTGCACCGGACGCGTCTCCTGCAACGGCCGCGTCCCCCGCTTCCCGTGGTCCACCACAGCCGTCGCCAGACCACCGTGGTGCCGCAGCAGCGCCTTCACCTCCACCGGCACCAACTCCAGCCGGCGGCCGCCCGCCACGTGATGCCACGTCCAGCCGTGCGGAGTCGCCACCGGCGGCAACTCCGCCCACAACTCGTGCCCCTCCGCGTGCAGCGCCGCGTTCGCCGACACGTAGTCCGTCAACCGCAACTCGTCCGCGCCGAAACCCTCCGGCGGCTCCGCGATCTCCACCGCCGCACGCGCGAACGGCGAGAAATCCGGATAACCCCGCTCGTCCACCCGCACACCGTCCGGATACCGGGCGGCCCGCACCGGATCCGGAAAACGCACGACCTGCCCGGCATAGGCCGCGTTCGGCGGCGCGGACCCCTCCCCGGGACGAGAACCGGGAGAGACCCCCAACCCAGGCCTACCTGTCGTCATGGCGGTGCCCCCTGCTGGCAACTGGCTCACGGGCGCCGATGGGCGCTGACGAGCACAGCCTATGCGCTACCCCCGCCACCGGTCCCGCCCCGCCCGGCCACCCCGCCACACCCCCGCCCGGCCACCCCGGAGACCAGCCCGCCACCCCGGCACGGCACACTCGCACCACGGCCCACCGGGCCGGGACACGCCACACGACATGCCCCGAAACCGACCCCGCTTTCCCAAAAGCCCAGGCGTTTGGCACTCTGAACCAACGCCATCGGGGGGATGCGCGGGGAGGAAACCCAACCATGCACGCCACACAACACAACACCGCCGAACACCCCGGAGACCCCCGCATCGGCTGGGGCGCGCCCGACGACACCACCCCCGTCCCGCGCCACCGCCGCGACGGCATCATGCCCACCGTCGCCGCCGCCCTCTCCGTACGCGGCCAGACCCTCACCTGCACCGCCGGCAAGGCCGACAACCCCCCGGCCCTCCACCCCCTCGTACAGGACTACCTCGACACCCTCACCACCCCGCAACGCGAACGCCACACCGGACGCTGCCCCGAGGCCGTCCTCATCTCCCGCCACCTCACCACCACCGAAGCCACCCGCGGCAAACGCGCCGGCCGCAAACCCCTCAGCACCGGCGAGGCCCGCAAAGCCCTCAAAGGCGCCAAGATCACCACCCGCCGCATCCGCGAGGACGGCGACCCCGCACACGGCACCTACGCACCCCCCTGCCGCTCCTGCACAGCCCTCCTCGCACACTTCGGCGTACGCCCCGTCGACCCCGCAGGAGAACGGTGAACACCCCCATCCCCCACCCCCGCGACACCACCACCCGCTTCCCCGTCCCCGTCGACGCCGCCCTCCGCAACGCCGGCTGGACACCCGGACGCCACCACATCGCACAGGCCGAGATCTGGGCCGACACCCTCCGGGCACACCGCTCACCCACCGGACACCAGCACGCAGTCTTCCCCGCAGCCGTCGAAGCCTGGGCCGAATTCGGCGGACTCCACATCGCGGGCACCGAGCCCGGCCGCCACATCGCCCCCACCGCCGTCCGCATCGACCCCCTGTACGGCCTCCACTGGCCCCGCACCCTCAACGACCTCGGACGCGCCCTCGACACCGCCATCGCACCCCTCGGCGAAGAGGACAACGGCAACGCCCTCCTCGCCATCGACGAACAGGGCCGCGTCTACAGCATCGACCACACCGGCGACTGGTACCTCGGCCCCACCATCGACGCCGCACTCACCACCCTCGTCACCGGCACCAACCCCAAACGCCTCACCCGCGATCCGGAATGACCGCCGACACCCGGAAACCCCCCGCCTCCGTCGGCCCCGACACGAACCCCCCGCCCAGCGCCGCCACCCGCTCACGCATCCCCACCAGGCCGTTGCCCCCACTGGGCAGCCCCGCACCCCGCACACCCTCCACCGGCGCCTCGTTCTCCACCAGCACCGCCACCTCACCCGCACGACGCGCCAACCGCACCCGCGTACGCGCACCGGCCGCATGCTTGTGCACGTTCGTCAACGCCTCCTGAACCACCCGGTACGCCGTCTGCTCGACCCGCCGCGCATACGAACGCACCTCCCCCTCCACCGCCAGCTCCACCGGCATCCCCGCCGCCCGCGACTGCCCCACCAGCGCGTCCAGCTCACGCAGACACGGCCCACCGGACTCCTCCGAGCCCCCCGCCGGGCCGCCCTCCGCGTCCTCCGCCGGATCCCGGCCCGCGGCCGCCGCGGCCACCTCCGCGACCTCCGCGACCCGGGCCAGCGGACGCTCCGCCCCCGCAGCCCCCGCCGACACGCCCCCGGCACCTGCGCGGACCCCGCGGACTTCCCCTCGTGCGCCCGCAGCACACCCAGCATCGTCCGCAACTCCGTCAGCGCCTGCCGCCCCATGTCCCCGATCAGCGCCGCGTTCCGCGACGCCTTCTCCGGATCCTTCCGCGCCACCGCCTGCAACGCCGCCGCGTGCACCACCATCAGACTCACCCGGTGCGCCACCACGTCGTGCATCTCCCGCGCGATCCGCGTCCGCTCCTCGTTGCGCGCCCACTCCGCACGCTCCTCCGCACGGTCCGCCAGCAGCGACAACTCGCGCTCCAGACCGTCCGCACGCTCCCGCAGACTCTCCACCAGCCGCCGCCGCGCACCCACGTACAGCCCAAGCAGCACCGGCGGCGCCGTCACACCCACCGACATCAGCACCGACACCAGCGGAACGAACCACACCGGCGGGTCGTAGCCGTAGTCGTCCCGCCCCACGTTCCGCTGGAGCTCCATGGCCGAGACGACCAGCGTCCCCAGCCCCTGCATACCGGCCAGCAGACCGATGATCCGCCGCGGCACCTCCGACGCCGCCAGCGTGTACAGCCCCACCGTCCCCAGCAGGAAACCCATCTGCGCGGGTGTGACCGCGATGGCCACCAGCACCACCGCGATCGGCCACCGGCGCCGCAGCACCAAGGCCAACCCCGCCAGCGCACCCAGAGCCACCGACAACCCCACCGGAACGCCCGCGTCACGCGCGAACGGAACCCCCTGCGCCGCACACTCCGCACCCGACGCCAGTGCCAGCCCCACGTCCAGCACCGCACTCCGGCGCCGCGTCCACCACAACGGCCCCCGAGGCGCATCACCCTGGTCACGGGCTCCGACGCTTTCCCCCGTCTCGGTCATACCGCCCAGCCTACGACCGCCAGCCAGCGGTTTTCGGGGCGGCTCCGCCCGCGGAAAACCGTGTGCGTGCCGGTATGCGCGGTGATGAAGAAGCTATTTTTCACCCGAACCACTGAATCATCCGGATTTTCGAACCGCGCACGCTTTCGCGGGTCCAGGCTGGCGTCATGGTTCGAGCCAAGAAGGAGATGAAGGAGCGCGCCCGCGCCCTGCGCCGCGCGGGCCGCACATACGACGAGATCGTGGCGGAGCTGGGGGTGTCGAAGAGCTCGGTGTCGTTGTGGGCGCGGGATCTGCCGAGGCCGCAACGAAGGGTGGAACACGCTCGCATGATGGCGGAGGCGCGATGGGCCCCCCACCGGCGTGCCGTGGCGATCAGGCGTCAGCAGACGAAGCTGGCAGCGGCCAACGAGATCCACCCCATGACCGACCGGGAACTGTTCATGGTCGGAGTGGGGCTCTACTGGGCCGAGGGCTCGAAGAGCAAGCCGCACCGGGTGCAGGAGACGGTCGTCTTCGTCAACAGCGATCCGTCGATGATCGAGGTCTACCTCGCGTGGCTCGCGCTACTCGGAGTGGAACCCGAGCGGCTGCGCTTCCACGTCATGATCCACGAGTCGGCGGATGTGGCGGCGGCCGAACGTTACTGGGCTGATCTCGTCGGCGTGGACGTCGCCGCGCTGGGCAAGACCACGCTCAAGAAACACAACCCCAAGACGGTGCGCAAGAACACCGGTGAGGACTACAGAGGGTGCTGTGTGGTCAGGGTTCGTGGCGGGGCGGACCTGTACCGTCGCATCGAGGGCTGGTGGTACGGCATAGTGGTGGAGGCCAGTCGGCGGTCCGAGCGAGTGTCCGGTTTGGCCTGAGTTGCCATCCCCTGTGGTGTAATCGGCAACACTATCCACTTTGGATGGATCATTCCAGGTTCGAGTCCTGGCGGGGGAGCTCAAGGTTCGAGTGAAGGGCCCCGACCCACCGGTCGGGGCCCTTCGCCGTATGCGCGAGCGGCCCGTCGACCCCGCGCCGGGTTGAGGTTGACGTAGGGGTAAAGGGCATCCTCGGGGCCGATTCCCCTAGGGGGTGGTACCCCCTTCCTCCTACCCGCGGTTCGTCCCCTGGCAGGACGAGGGCGGGCGGATCGCTCCCTAGGCTGCTTGATGCAGGGGGCGCCGCACAGGCGGGGGTGGTGCCGGCCCCCGTACGGATACGGCACCGCGCACCATCGCGGCGCCGTCCCGTGCACGGCAGGCTCTTCGCGTAATCCAGATCCAGACCAGGTCAGTTCAGTGCCGTCCAGCGCCGGCCGGCGCCGAGGGCTTCGGGGAGGCCCCGGCCCGGACGGTCGATGCCAGTCGATATAGGAGACATACCGTGACAACGGCTGTAGTGAATCCCAGGACCGGGGGCAGTGGAGGAAGTACGGCCGTCGCCGCGCGGGCGCGGCAGGTCGTCAAGGCGTACGGCGCCGGCGAGACGCGGGTGGTGGCGCTGGACCGGGTGGACGTGGACATCGCGCGGGGGGCGTTCACGGCCATCATGGGCCCGTCGGGCTCGGGCAAGTCCACGCTGATGCACTGCCTGGCGGGACTGGACGCGGTGTCGTCGGGGCAGGTGTGGATCGGTGAGACCGAGATCACGGGGTTGAAGGAGAAGAAGCTCACCCAACTGCGCCGGGACAAGATCGGTTTCATCTTCCAGGCGTTCAACCTGCTGCCCACCCTGACGGCGCTGGAGAACATCACGCTGCCGATGGACATCGCCGGCCGCAGGCCCGAGCGGGAGTGGCTGGACCGCGTGGTGGAGACGGTCGGCCTGTCGGGCCGCCTCAAGCACCGCCCCAGCCAGCTCTCCGGCGGCCAGCAGCAGCGCGTGGCCGTCGCCCGCGCCCTGGCCGCCCGGCCGGAGATCATCTTCGGTGACGAGCCGACCGGCAACCTCGACTCGCGCTCCGGCTCGGAGGTGCTGGGCTTCCTGCGGCGTTCGGTGGACGAGCTGGGCCAGACGATCGTGATGGTGACGCACGATCCGGTGGCGGCGGGGTACGCGGATCGGGTGCTGTATCTGGCGGACGGGCGCATCGTGGACGAGATGCTGCGGCCGACGGCGGAGGCTGTGCTGGACCGGATGAAGGCGTTCGACACGTTCGGGCGGGTGTCATGACCGTTCTGAGGACTTCGCTGCGCAATTTCGTGGCGCACAAGGGCCGGATGCTGCTGAGCGGTGTCGCGGTGGTGCTGTCGGTGGCGTTCGTGTGCGGGACGCTGGTGTTCACGGACACGATGAACACGACGTTCGACCGGCTGTTCTCGCAGACGGCGGCGGATGTGACGGTCTCGGCGAAGGATGCGGAGAGCGACGGGCAGCCGACGACGGGGCGGCCTGCGACGGTGCCGGGTTCGCTGCTGGACGAGCTGGAGGGGGTCGAGGGGGTCTCCTCGGTCTCGGGTGGCGCGTACAGCACGAGCGTGACGGTGGTGAACGCCGACAACGAGAACATGGGGTCGTCGACGGGTGCGCCGACGATCGCGAGCAACTGGACCGAGATCGACGAGAAGTCGATGGAGGTCACCGAGGGCCGGCTGCCGCGTGGCGCGGGCGAGGTGATGGTCGACGCGGACACGGCGGACAGGCACGGTCTGGAGCTGGGGGAGGAGCTGCGCACGATCTCGGCGCTGGGTGACTTCCGGGCGGAGATCGTGGGTGTGGCGGCGTTCAGGTCGACGAACCCGGGCGCGACGGTGGTGTACTTCGACACCGGCACGGTGCAGCAGAGGCTGCTGGGGGACCCGGACGCCTACACGGACGTGTATGTGATGGCGGCCGGGGACGTGAGCGACGAGGAGCTGAAGGAGCGTGTCGTCGCGGCGCTGGGTTCGGGGGAGTACAAGGTCCGGACCCAGGAGGAGTACGCGGCGGAGGGCAAGGACGAGATCGGGTCCTTCCTCGATGTGATCAAGTACGCGCTGCTTGGTTTCGCGGGGATCGCGCTGCTGGTGGGCGTGTTCCTGATCGTGAACACGTTCTCGATGCTGGTGGCTCAGCGGACGCGTGAGATCGGTCTGATGCGGGCGATCGGTTCGAGCCGTCGGCAGGTGAACCGTTCGGTGCTGGTGGAGGCCGTGCTGCTGGGTGTGCTGGGTTCGGTGGTGGGTGTGGCCGCCGGTGTGGGCCTGGCCGTGGGGCTGATGGAGCTCATGGGCCTGGTGGGCATGAACCTGAGCACGGACGATCTGACGCTGCGGTGGATCACGCCGGTGGTCGGTGTGGTGCTGGGCGTCGTGGTGACGGTGCTGGCGGCGTACCTTCCGGCGCGGCGCGCGGGCCGGGTGTCGCCGATGGCGGCGTTGCGGGACGACGGTCTGCCGGCGGCGGGGAGCCGGGTGGGCCGGGTCCGCTCGGGTGTGGGTCTGGCGCTGACGCTGGCCGGTGCGGGTGCGCTGGTGGCGGCGGCGGGGTCGGACGACGCGGCCGGCGGGTCGCTGTTCCTGGCCGTGGGCGTGGTGCTGACGCTGGTGGGTTTCGTGCTGGTCGGTCCGCTGCTGGCGGGCGGTGTGGTGCGGGTGCTGGGCGCGGTGGTGCTGCGGGTGTTCGGCCCGGTGGGGCGGATGGCGGAGCGGAACGCGCTGCGCAATCCGCGCCGTACGGGTGCGACGGGTGCGGCGCTGATGATCGGGCTGGCGCTGGTGGCGTCGTTGTCGGTGGTGGGGGCGTCGCTGGTGGCGTCGGCCGGTGACGAGCTGGACCGGTCGGTGGGCGCGGACTTCATCATGATGTCGAGCGCGGGGCAGCCGGTGGTGCCGGAGGCCGTGGAGCGGGTGCGCGGTACGGAGGGTGTGGAGCACGTCACCGAGTACCGGTGGCTGGAGGCGCGGCTGACGGGTCCGGACGGCGAGTCGGTGGAGGAGTCGGTTACGGCGGCTTCCGCGACGTATGCCGAGGACCTGCGGGTGGAGACGGTGGCGGGTGAGCTGCCGGCGGCCTACGAGCGGGATTCGATGTCGGTGCCGGAGGACTTCGCGAAGGCGCACGGTGTGGAGGTCGGCGACCGGGTCGAGGTGGATTTCGCGGCCGGTGGCACGGCGGAGCTGACGGTGCGGGCGATCACGGCCGCGGACACGAGCGTGGACCAGGGCGCGATGTACCTGAGCACGGCGACGGCCGAGCGGTATGTGCCCGAGGACCGGATGCCGCTGAACATGATGCTGTTCGCGAAGGCGGAGGAGGGGCAGGAGGACGCGGCGTACGCGGCTCTGAAGAAGGAGCTGGAGCCGTTCCCGCAGTACGAGGTCCGTAACCAGGCGGATTACAAGGAGCTGCTGGAGGACCAGGTGGGGCAGCTGCTCAACATGGTCTACGGGCTGCTGGCGCTGGCGATCGTGGTGGCGGTGCTGGGTGTGGTGAACACCTTGGCGCTGTCGGTGGTGGAGCGGACGCGTGAGATCGGTCTGATGCGGGCGATCGGGCTGTCGCGGCGGCAGTTGCGGCGGATGATCCGGCTGGAGTCGGTGGTGATCGCGTTGTTCGGTGCGCTGCTGGGTCTGGGGCTGGGCCTGGGCTGGGGCGTGGCGGCGCAGCGGTTGCTGGCGCTGGAGGGGCTGAAGGTGCTCCAGGTGCCGTGGCCGACGATCGCGGGGGTGTTCGTGGGGGCCGCTGTGGTGGGTCTGGTGGCGGCTCTGGTGCCGGCGTTCCGGGCGGGCCGGATGAACGTGCTGAACGCGATCGCCACGGAGTAGCGCGCGGAGGCCGGCGGCGCTCGTGGGGTCTGTGCTGCGGCCCGGTCGCGGTGGGTGCGGTGTGCGCCCGCCGGGGCCGGGCCGCGGTGCTGTGCGGGTGGCGGACCGGCGGTGGGCGGGGGTGGCCGGAGGGCGGTGGACGGGCGACGCGGGGGGTGCCGGTCGTCGTAGGCTGGGACCCCCGGCCCGCTCGGCGTGTCGGGTTGTTCGTGTTGTCCGGGGCGCCGGTGTGCGTGCCCTTGTTGTCCAGCCTCTGGGATGGAACGTCTCGATGAGTCTCACCGGTCTTCTTGATGCGGTCGTGGTGGATCCGGCGCTGGCCGAGGCGGTGCGGGCCGCTGCCGACGGCCGTCGGCGCGAGGTGGATCTGGTGGGTCCGCCGGCCGCGCGGCCGTTCGCGGTGGCGGCGCTGGCGCGGTCGTCGGGGCGGCCGGTGCTTGCGGTGACGGCGACGGGGCGTGAGGCGGAGGACCTGGCGTCGGCGCTGCGGTCGCTGATGCCGCCCGGCCGGGAGGACTCGGTGGTGGAGTACCCGGCGTGGGAGACGCTGCCGCATGAGCGGCTCTCGCCCCGGTCGGACACGGTGGGGCGCCGGCTGGCGGTGCTGCGCCGGCTGGCGCATCCGAGTGCGGACGATCCGGCGGCGGGGCCGGTGAGCGTGGTGGTGGCCCCGGTGCGGTCGGTGCTGCAGCCGCAGGTGAAGGGTCTGGGGGATCTGGAGCCGGTGGGCCTGCGCACGGGGCAGCAGGTGGAGCTGGACGCGGTGGTGGACGCGCTGGGGGCGGCGGCGTACGCGCGGGTGGAGCTGGTGGAGAAGCGGGGGGAGTTCGCGGTCCGGGGCGGGATCCTGGACGTGTTCCCGCCGACGGAGGAGCATCCGCTGCGGGTGGAGTTCTGGGGGGACGAGGTCGAGGAGATCCGTTACTTCAAGGTGGCCGATCAGCGGTCGCTGGAGGTGGCGGAGCACGGGCTGTGGGCGCCGCCGTGCCGTGAGCTGCTGCTGACGGACCGGGTGCGGGCGCGGGCGGCGGAGCTGGCGCGGGCGCATCCGGAGCTGGGCGAGCTGCTGGGGAGGATCGCCGAGGGCATCGCGGTGGAGGGGATGGAGTCCCTGGCGCCTGTGCTGGTGGACGACATGGAGCTGCTGCTGGACGTGCTGCCGTCGGGGAGCATGGTGGTGGTGTGCGATCCGGAGCGGGTGCGTACGCGGGCGGCGGATCTGGTGGCGACCAGCCAGGAGTTCCTGCAGGCGTCGTGGGCGGCCTCGGCCGGTGGGGGCGAGGCGCCGATCGATGTGGGGGCGGCGTCGCTGTGGGGGATCGCGGACGTCCGGGACCGGGCGCGTGAGCTGGGGATGCCGTGGTGGTCGGTGAGTCCGTTCGCCATGGGTTCGGCGGATGCGGCGGACGCGGATGCGGCGGGCACGGCGGACGCGGGGCCGGGGGCCGATTCGCTGACGCTGGGGATGCGGGCTCCGGAGAGTTACCGGGGGGACACGGCACGGGCGCTGGCGGACACCAAGGGGTGGCTGGCGGACGGCTGGCGGTGCGTGTTCCTGACGGAGGGGCACGGTCCGGCGGCGCGCACGGTGGAGGTGCTGGGGGGTGAGGGGATCGCGGCGCGGCTGGAGCCGGAGCTCGGCGAGATCTCCCCGTCGGTGGTGCACGTCTCGTGCGGGACGCTGGAGAACGGGTTCGTCGATCCGGGTCTGAGGCTGGCGGTGCTGACGGAGACGGATCTGTCGGGCCAGAAGGCGGCGAGCCGGGATCTGGGGCGGATGCCGGCGCGGCGGCGCAAGACGATCGATCCGCTGACGTTGCAGCCGGGTGACTACATCGTGCACGAGCAGCACGGTGTGGGCCGGTACGTGGAGATGGTGCAGCGCACGGTCCAGGGGGCGACGCGCGAGTACCTGCTGGTGGAGTACGCGCCCGCCAAGCGGGGGCAGCCCGGGGACCGGCTGTTCGTGCCGACGGACCAGTTGGAGCTGATCACCAAGTACGTGGGCGGCGAGCAGCCGTCGCTGCACCGGCTGGGGGGCGCGGACTGGACGAAGACGAAGGCGCGGGCGAAGAAGGCGGTCAAGGAGATCGCCGCGGACCTGATCCGGCTGTACTCGGCGCGGATGGCCGCTCCCGGGCACGCCTTCGGCGCGGACACCCCGTGGCAGCGGGAGCTGGAGGACGCGTTCCCGTACATGGAGACGCCCGATCAGCTGACGACGATCGCCGAGGTGAAGGAGGACATGGAGAAGTCGGTCCCGATGGACCGGCTGGTCTGCGGCGACGTCGGCTACGGCAAGACGGAGATCGCGGTGCGGGCGGCGTTCAAGGCGGTGCAGGACGGCAAGCAGGTGGCCGTGCTGGTGCCGACGACGCTGCTGGTGCAGCAGCACTTCGGGACGTTCTCGGAGCGGTACGCGCAGTTCCCGGTGAAGGTGCGGGCGCTGTCGCGGTTCCAGTCGGACGCGGAGGCGAAGGCGGTCCTGGAGGGGCTGCGGGACGGTTCGGTGGACGTGGTGATCGGCACGCACCGGCTGTTCTCGTCGGAGACGAGGTTCAAGGACCTGGGCCTGGTGATCGTCGACGAGGAGCAGCGCTTCGGTGTGGAGCACAAGGAGCAGCTGAAGAAGCTGCGGGCGAACGTGGACGTGCTGACGATGTCGGCGACGCCGATCCCGCGGACGCTGGAGATGGCGGTCACCGGCATCCGGGAGATGTCGACGATCACCACGCCGCCGGAGGAGCGGCATCCGGTGCTGACGTTCGTCGGCCCCTACGAGGAGCGGCAGATCGGTGCGGCGATCCGGCGCGAGCTGCTGCGCGAGGGCCAGGTGTTCTACATCCACAACCGGGTGGAGTCGATCGACCGGGCGGCGGCGCGGCTGCGGCAGATCGTTCCCGAGGCGCGGATCGCCACGGCGCACGGGCAGATGTCGGAGACGGCCCTGGAGCGGGTGGTGGTGGACTTCTGGGAGAAGAAGTTCGACGTGCTGGTCTCCACGACGATCGTGGAGTCGGGCATCGACATCTCCAACGCCAACACGCTGATCGTGGAGCGGGGCGACATGTTCGGCCTGTCCCAGCTGCACCAGTTGCGGGGCCGGGTGGGGCGCGGCCGGGAGCGGGGGTACGCGTACTTCCTGTATCCGCCGGAGAAGCCGCTGACGGAGACGGCGCACGAGCGGCTGGCGACGATCGCGCAGCACACGGAGATGGGCGCGGGCATGTACGTGGCGATGAAGGACCTGGAGATCCGCGGGGCGGGCAATCTGCTGGGCGGGGAGCAGTCGGGTCATATCGCGGGGGTCGGTTTCGACCTGTACGTGCGGATGGTGGGGGAGGCGGTGGCCGACTACCGGGCGGCGCTGGAGTCCGGGGGCGCGGCGGAGGAGGCGCCGCTGGAGGTGCGCATCGAGCTTCCGGTGGACGCGCACGTGCCCCACGACTACGCGCCGGGGGAGCGGCTGCGGCTGCAGGCGTACCGGGCGATCGCGTCGGCGAACTCGGAGGAGGACATCGCCGCGGTGCGCGAGGAGCTGGCCGACCGCTACGGTCCGCTGCCGGAGCCGGTGGAGAACCTGCTGCTGGTGGCGGGGCTGCGGATGCTGGCGCGCTCCTTCGGCGTCACCGACATCACGCTGCAGGGTTCGAACGTGCGGTTCTCGCCGGTGGAGCTGCGGGAGTCGCAGGAGCTGCGGCTGAAGCGGCTGTATCCGCGGTCGGTGGTGAAGGCGGCGGCCGGGCAGGTGCTGGTGCCGCGTCCGGCGACGGCGCGGATCGGCGGGAAGCCGGTGGTGGGGCGCGAACTGCTGGCGTGGACGGGGGAGTTCCTGACCACGGTGCTGGGCTGACGCGGGGGCCGGTCCGGGGCCGATCCGGGGCCCGTCCGGAAGCCGATCCGGAAGCCGATCATGGGAGCGTTCCCGTAGTCGGTGACCTGCGAGGACCGGCCCGGTCCGCCGGGCCGGCCGGAACGTAGGATCGGGTGTCATGGAGCAGCGAGTACTGGGCAGGACGGGCCGCGAGGTGTCCGTCGTGGGACTGGGCACCTGGCAGCTGGGTGCCGACTGGGGGCAGGTGCGCGAGGAGGACGCGCTGGCGGTGCTGGACGCCGCGGTGGAGTCCGGGGTGACGTTCCTCGACACCGCCGACGTGTACGGGGACGGCCGCAGCGAGCGGCTGATCGGCCGCTTCCTGGCGGAGCGTCCGGGTGCGGACGTGTTCGTGGCGACGAAGATGGGGCGCCGGGCGGAGCAGCTGCCCGGCAACTACAACCTGGCCAACTTCCGTGCCTGGACGGACCGTTCCCGCACGAACCTGGGTGTGGAGACCCTGGACCTGGTCCAGCTGCACTGCCCGCCGTCCGAGGTGTACTCCTCCGACGAGGTGTTCGACGCGCTGGACACCCTGGTGGCGGAGAAGCGGATCGCGGCGTACGCGGTGAGCGTGGAGACGTGCGCGCAGGCGCTGGAGGCGATCGCGCGGCCGGGCACGGCGAGCGTGCAGATCATCTTGAACCCGTTCCGCCTCAAGCCGCTGGAGGAGGTCCTTCCGGCGGCGGCCGAGGCGGGGGTGGGCATCATCGCGCGGGTGCCGCTGGCGTCGGGCCTGCTGTCGGGCCGCTACACCCGCGAGACGGTGTTCTCGCCGGACGACCACCGCAGCTTCAACCGGCACGGTGAGGCGTTCGACCAGGGCGAGACGTTCTCGGGCGTGGACTACGAGACGGGCCTGGCCGCGGCGGCGGAGTTCGCCGAGCTGGCGCCGGAGGGGGTGACGCCGGCGCAGGCGGCGCTGCGGTGGGTGATCCAGCAGCCGGGGGTGACCTCGGTGATCCCCGGCGCGCGCAGTGTCGGGCAGGCGCGGGCGAACGCCGCGGCGGCGCAGCTGCCGCCGCTGCCGCAGCGGACGCTGGAGGCGATCGCCGCCCTGTACGACCGCAGCATCCGCGCGCAGGTGCACCACCGCTGGTAGGGGTGCCCGCGCGGCGGACGGGCGGCGGGACCGGTCGAAGTGGATGGCGACCGGCCCCGCCGCCTTCTCCTCTCCCTCTTCACACCGTCGGCACCTTCTCTCCCTTTCCGTGCCTTGTGTGCCCGGTCGCCCCATGTGGGTGAATGTCCCCTGTTGTCCCCGGGTAGCCGGAAGGACTCGTGAGGAACCGGCACGAGGGAGTCATCCAAGTGAGTCAGGCGAACGTCTTCGTCATCGGACTGGACGAGGAGAACATCAGGACGCTGCGCGCGGTGCCGCACGCGGTGGAGTACCGCTTCCACCCCCTGCTGAGCGTCGAGGAACTCCAGCACGGCGAGATCCCGGTGGCCGAGCTGCTGGAGAAGGCGCAGAAGCAGCTGGACGCGTTCGACGGCGGCATCGACGCCATCGTCGGCTACTGGGACTTCCCCGTCAGCACGCTGGTGCCGATCCTGGCCGAGCGCTACGGGACGCGCGCCACCAGCCTGGAGTCGGTGGTCAAGTGCGAGCACAAGTACTGGAGCCGGCTGGAGCAGCAGAAGGTCGTCGACGAGCATCCGCGTTTCGCGCTGGTGGACCTGGAGGGCGAGCCCCGACCGCCCGAGGGGCTGCGCTTCCCGATGTGGCTGAAACCGGTGAAGTCCTACTCCTCGGAGCTGGCCTTCGGGGTGAAGGACGAGGAGGAGTTCGCGGCGGCGGTGGCCGAGATACGCGAGGGCATCACCCGCGTCGGCCGGCCCTTCGAGTTCGTGATGCGGCGCCTCCAGCTGCCGCCTGAGGTGGCCGAGGCCGGCGGGCAGGCCTGCCTGGCCGAGGAGTCGCTCAAGGGCGTCCAGGCCGCCGTGGAGGGCTACGTGTACGACGGCGAGGTGACCGTCTACGGCGTGCTGGACTCGATCAACTACCCCGACACCCCCTGCTTCCTGCGCCACCAGTACCCCGCCTCGCTGCCCGAGCCGGTGCAGCTGCGGCTGCGGGACGTCTCCCGGCGGGTGATCGAGCAGATCGGCATGGACTGGGCCACCTTCAGCATCGAGTACTTCTACGACGCGGCCACCGGCGAGATCAGCCTGCTGGAGATCAACCCGCGCCACTCGCAGTCCCACGCCGAGCTGTTCGAGTACGTCGACGGCGTGCCCAACCACCACGCCATGCTCAGCCTGGCGATGGGGCGCGACCCGGACCTGCCCTACCGCGAGGGCCCCTACGAGGTGGCGGCCAAGTGGTACCACCGCCAGTTCACCGACGGACTGGTGACGCGCGTGCCGACGGCCGAGGAGATCGAGCGCGTGGAGCGCGAGGTGCCCGGCGTGCGGATCACCGTCAAGCCGCAGGAGGGGCAGCGGCTGTCGGACATGCCCGGCCAGGACAGCTACAGCTTCGAGCTGGCGCACGTCTTCGTCGGCGCCGACAGCGAGGAGGAGATGCGGGCCAAGTACGACCGCTGCCTGGCGATGCTGCCGTTCGAGTTCGCCGAGGAGAACGGCCGGGAGAGCGGCCGGGGCGGCGACCAGGGGAACGACCGCGAGTCCGAGCAGGCCGCCTGAACCGGGCGGGGAGAGGAGGTGGTCCGGCCGTGCGCCACGTGACCAGCCTGCCGTACGCGATCAGGGAAGAGGAGCACGTGTGGATCCCGGTCTCCGACGGGACCCGCCTGGCGGCCCGGATCTGGCGCCCGGTCTCCTCCGACGGGGAGCCGGTGCCCGCGGTGCTGGAGTACATCCCGTACCGCAGGCGCGATCTGACCTCGGTGCGCGACTCCATCCACCACCCCTACATCGCGGGCCACGGCTACGCCTGCGTGCGGGTGGACATCCGCGGCACCGGCGAGTCCGAGGGGGTGCTGCGCGACGAGTACCTGGAGGTGGAGCAGACCGACGCCGAGGACGTGCTGGCCTGGCTCGCCGAGCAGCCCTGGTGCGACGGCCGCACCGGGATGATGGGCATCTCCTGGGGCGCCTTCGCCGCCCTCCAGGTCGCCGCCCGCCGTCCGCCGAGCCTGGGGGCGATCGTCATCTCCTCCTTCACCGACGACCGGTACGCCGACGACATGCACTACATGGGCGGCTGCCTGCTGTCGGACAACCTGGCCGAGGCGGGCACGATGTTCGCCTACGGCACCTGCCCGCCGGATCCGGCGCTGGTGGGCGAGCGGTGGCGCGGGATGTGGCTGGAGCGGCTGGAGAACACCCGGCCGTGGGTGCTGGAGTGGCTGCGCCACCAGCGCCGCGACGACTACTGGCGGCACGCCTCGGTCTGCGAGGACTACCCGGCGGTGAACGTGCCGGTGCTGGCCTCCAGCGGCTGGGCGGACGGCTACTCCAACGCCGTCACGCGCCTGCTGGAGAACCTGGACGTGCCCCGCAAGGGCCTGATCGGGCCGTGGTCGCACAAGTACCCCCACCTGGGGCAGCCGGGCCCGGCCATCGGCTACCTCCAGGAGGTGGTGCGCTGGTGGGACCACTGGCTCAAGGGCGCCGACAACGGGGTTATGGACGGGCCCATGCTGCGCACCTGGATGCAGGAGAGCGTGCCGCCGTCGACCTCGTACGAGGAGCGGCCCGGCCGCTGGGTCGGCGAGCCGTCCTGGCCGTCGCCGCACATCACCCCCACCGAGCTGCCGCTGGGCGCGCACCGCCTCCACCGGCCGGGGCAGGAGCCGCGGGAGACGGAGCTGACGGTGCGGTCGCCGCTGTCGGTGGGCCAGTTCGCCGGGAAGTGGGCCTCCTACAACGCGCCGCCGGACCTCCCCTACGACCAGCGCGAGGAGGACGGCGGTTCGATGGTCTTCGACACCGAGCCGCTGGCCGAGCGGGTGGAGATCCTGGGCGCGCCGAGCGTGGAGCTGGAGCTGTCGGTGAGCGAGCCGGTGGCGATGGTCGCCGCCCGCCTGTCCGACGTGGCCCCCGACGGCCGTGCCACCCGCGTCACCTACGGGCTGCTCAACCTCACCCGCCTGGGCGGCCACGAGGCGGAGCCCGAGCCGCTTCGGCCCGGCCGCCGCTACCGGGCGACGGTGCAGCTCAACGGTGTGGCGCAGGTCTTCCCGCCGGGCCACCGCATCCGGCTGTCGCTGTCGACCTCGTACTGGCCGCTGGCCTGGCCGCCGCCGCGCCCGGCACTGCTGAGCGTGTACGCGCCCGGCAGTTCCCTGAGGCTGCCGGTGCGCCCGGTGGCGGAGTCCGACGAGGTGGCCGGGGAGCCGTTCGGCGAGCCCGAGGGCGCCGAGCCGATCCGCACCCGCCAGGTCGAGCCGCCCGAGCAGCGCTGGGAGGTCTCCCGGAACCTGGTGGACTACGGGTCGGCGCTGGAGATCGTCAAGGACGGCGGGACGGTCCACTTCGAGGACATCGACCTGGACGTGCGCCGCCGCGCCTACGAGCGCTACGACTCGGTCGCCGACGACTTCACCTCGGCCCGCGGCGAGTCGCAGTGGACGATGGAGTTCTCGCGCGGCGACTGGAACGTGCGGACGGTGACCCGCACGGTGCTGAGCTGCACCGAGGAGGAGTTCACGGTCGACGCCACCCTCGACGGGTACGAGGGGGAGCGCCGGGTGTTCTCCCGCACCTGGAACGAGACGCTGCCCCGCGACCACGTCTGAACGGCTCCCTCCCGCGGGCTCGGTGCGGCGGGCATCGGAACGGTATCGGCCCGCGAACACCGGACCCCACCGTCCGCGGCGGTGTATACCCTTCGCACCGAACGATGTCGCAACAGGGAGTCTGAGCGCTGATGTACGGCCCGGCCGCCACCCCGCACCCGGCCCCGTCCCGCCGCGGGCCGGGATTCGGGGGCATCGCGCTGCGACTGTTCTTCGCGTCGTTCCCGGTGTGGTCGGTGGGGCTGCTGGCCTGGGTCCCGTCGCTGCGCTTCGCGGTCATCCGCAGGAGACCGCTGGACTGGGCGGTCTTCGCGGTGAGCGTGGTGCTGACCGTGGTCTACGTGGTGCTGCTGGTCAACGTCCCCGCGAACGAGCCGGGCGAGGAGGGCATGGCCCAGTTCTGGGCGGGCCTGTACAGCGTCCTGCTCATCGGCGGCTCCGTGGCCCACGCCGTCCTCGGCGACCGCTTCCTGCGCGACCCCGCACCGTACCGGGCGGCCGCCCCCCTGCCGGGCGTCCCTCACACCCACCACCCCGCCCCGCCCGCACCCCGGTTCCCGGGGATCGCCGGCGCGCCCACCGCCTACGGCCACCCCCTGCCCGGCCCGTCCGTCCAGCCGCCCGCCCCGCCGCCCGCCCCGTCCGCCCGGCCCCCGGCGTACGGCTACCCCCAGTCCCGGCAGTCCCCGCCCGTACAGCCGCCGCAGCCGCCGCAGTCGCCGCGCATGCGCCAGGTCGCCTCCGAACTGGACGAACTCGGCGAGCTGCTGCGCAAGCGCGACGGACACCACGGGCACGACGGCGGGCACGACGGCGGGCACGACGGCGGGAACGGTGGCGGCGACGGGCGGCACGGCCGGTGAACGGGCGCCTGATCTCCGGCCGTTACGAGCTGACCGAGCCGCTGGGCCGGGGCGCCATGGGCCAGGTCTGGGGCGGCCGCGACCTCGGTCTCGGCGGCCGCCGGATCGCCGTGAAGCTGATGCACTCCGGGCAGGTCGCCTCCCTGTCCGGCGGTACGGACCCCGAGGAGCTGCGCGAGCGCTTCGAGCGCGAGTGCCGCGTCACCGCCCAGATCGACCACCCCGGCCTGGTCTCCGTCCACGACGCGGGCCGGGACGGCGACGAGCTGTACCTGGTGATGCAGCGGCTGGAGGGCAGCGACCTGCGCGACCACATCGCCGAGCGGGAGCCCTACCCGCCGCAGTGGGCCGTGGCCGTCGTCGCCCAGATGTGCTCGGCCCTGGCGGAGGTGCACGCCGTCGGCATCGTCCACCGCGACCTCAAGCCCGGCAACGTCATCGTGCGGCCCGACGGCCGGGTGGTCATCCTCGACCTCGGCATCGCGGCCGTGCGGTCCGCCGGGGACACCACCCGGCTGACCCGCACCGGCTCCCTCATCGGCACCCCCGTCTACATGGCGCCCGAGCAGGCCATGGGCGGCAGCCCCGTCGGCCCCCGCTCCGACCTGTACGCGCTGGGCGTGCTGCTGTACGAACTCCTCACCGGCCGGGTCCCCTTCGACGCCCCCGAGCCGACCGGGCTGCTGTACAAGAAGCTCCACCACACGCCCCCGCGGGTGCGCGAGCTGCGCCCGGAGACGCCCGCCGAGCTGGACGCGCTGGTGTGGCGGCTGCTGGACAAGGAGCCCGCGGGGCGTCCCGAGGACGCCCACGAGGTGTACGCCGCCCTCGCGCCGCTGCTGCCCCGGCCCGGGCAGGGCGGCCCCGCCCTGCCGCTGGACCCCACCCGCCCGTTCCGCGAGCCCATGGCCCCCTGGCCGCCGCGCGGCCGGGCGCCGGGTCCGGGACCGGTGCCCACGGTGGTCGTGCGGCCCGCCGCGTTCCAGCCCGGCCCCGGTGCCGGATCCCCGCCCGGCTTCGGGCCGCCCCCGCCGCCGGCCGATCTGAGCACCACCCTGGAGGAGGTCCGCACCCTGCTCTCCTCCGGCCACTACACGCGCGTCGCCGATCTCCTCGGTCACGCCCTCCCGGCCGCCGTCGCCGAGCACGGGGCGCACTCGCCCGTCGTCCGCACCCTGCGCAAGCAGTACGCGGCGGTGCTGCTGGACACCGGCCAGTACGCGCGGGCGCTGCCGGAGATCGGCCGGCTCGCCCAGGAGTACACCGCCGAACGCGGCCCGCACGACCCGGTGGTGGTCCAGCTCCGCCAGGACGAGGCGCTGTGCCTGGAGCGGCTCGGCCGCTGACCGGCCGCCGGCCGCGCTGACCGGGCACCGGCCGGGAGCCTGCCGGAACCGTCCCGGCGGCCTTCCGGACGGCCCGCCGTGGCCCGTCGTACGGCGCGTCCCGCGACGGGCGGGACAGCCCGCCGGACAGCCCTTCGGAAGGTCGTCCACCGAGCGTACGTTCAGAGTTCACCCGGGTGTCCCCTCGACGGCATCCGGTGTGACCGGCGTGTGGCTAGCCTCGCCCTGCGGGGCCGGCAGCCGTGGACGGTGGGGGTCCGGCCCGCCGCCCTGTCCGCAGCGTCTGGAAACCACGTGCCGAAGCTCTCAGTGATCGTCCCCTTCCACAACGTCCAGGAGTACGCGCAGGACACCCTGCGCAGCCTCGCGGCCAACGCGCGGCCGGGGACGGAGTTCATCCTGGTCGACGACTGCTCCACGGACGCCACCGCGGAGATCCTCGACCGGGCCGTGACCGGTCTGCCGCGCGCCCGGCTGGTGCGGCACGAGGAGAACCGGGGGATCGCCCAGGCCCGCAACACCGGCATCGAGGCCGCCGAGGGCGAGTACCTGACCTTCCTCGACGGCGACGACTGGTACGCGCCCGGATACCTGCGCGACCTGCTCCGCGCCGTCGAGGAGCTGGACTGCGACTTCGTGCGCACCGACCACGTGCAGTCCACCGGCCGCGACCGGGTCGTCAAGCGGGCCCCGGCGCGGCGGCGGGACGCGGTGCTGAGCACGCGGGACGCCATCGCGCCGGCCGAGATGGAGACGATGGTGGACTACCCCTTCGTCTGGGCCGGGATCTACCGCCGCCGCCTGTTCGAGACCGGTGGCGACGGCCTGGGCATGCGCTTCACCACCCACCTGCGCACCGCCGAGGACCGCGTCTTCATGTGGCAGCTCCACCTGCGGGCGAGGACGTTCGCTGCGGTCGGCCTGCTCGGCGTCTTCTACCGGCGCGGGGTCGCCACCTCGCTGACCCAGATCCGCGACGCCAGGCAACTGGACTTCATACCGGCCCACGACCTGATCCTGGCCGAGGTCGCCGCCGACCGCGAGGCCGAGCGCTTCCTGCCCAAGATCGTGCGGACCTACTGCGCCATGATCGCCTTCCACGCGGCGAACGCCCACCGCTACGAGCCCGCGGCCGCGCGGCGGCTGAAGCACGAGTCGGCGGCGGCGCTGCGCCGGATGCCGGGCGAGGTGCTGGAGCGGACCCTGACGTCGATGGACCAAGAGCGCGCCAGGACGCTGCGGCGGCTGCTGGGCGGCACGGCACGGAAGGCGGCCTGACATGGCGGGCACCACGGGAACCACCGGCACCACCGGCATGGGGGACACCTCCGGGAGCGGCGCGGGCGCGCGCACCCGCGTCCAGGTCTTCGAGGTCTCCACCCTCTACGGCGCCGCCACGCTCGCCGCCGCCCTGGACGCGGGCCTGTTCGGGCCGTGGCACCGGACGCTGCGCGTCCTGCTGGTCTCCAACAACGCCGAGGTGCCCGAGACCGCCTCCCGGCTGGACGGCATGCGCGGCTGGCACCGGCTGACCGCCCGCTTCGACCGGGTGGTCGACTGGAACGACGCCATCCGCCCCCACCACCCCAGCACCTGGAGCCCGGCGGGCAACGACTGCCCGCTGTGGGAGCGGATGTTCCGCGCGAGCTGGGACCTGGGCGACGGGCTGGTGGACCTCGTCGTGGAGTCCGTGCACGTCAGTCCCGCGAAGGCGCTGGCCGCGATCTTCGCGAGCGCCTCCGTCCACGTCTACGCCGACGGCCTGATGAGCTACGGCCCCACCCGCGAGAAGCTGCCGCAGACCCTGGCCTGCCGCATCCAGCGGCTGCTCCACCTCGATCTGGTGCCCGGCCTGACACCGCTGCTGCTGACCGAGTACGGGGTGCCGTCCGAGCTGGTGCCGAACGAGGTCTTCCGCTCCGTCCTCGACGAACTCGACGACGCCGCCGGGGACGACGGCCTGGACGCCGAACTCGACCCGGACGGCGAGGGCCTGCCCACCGCCGTGCTGCTGGGCCAGTACCTGGCGGCGCTGGGCATCCTCACCGTGGACGAGGAGGAGGCGCTGCACGAGCGGATGCTGCGCGGCGCTGCCGCGGCCGGGCACCGCGCGGTCCTCTTCAAGCCCCACCCCACCGCGCCCGCCCGCTACTCCAGGGTGCTGGACAAGGCCGCCGCGGACACCGGCGTACGGCTGGTGGTGCCCGAGCGGCCGATGCTGGCCGAGACCGTCTTCCGGCGGTGCCGCCCGAAGCTGGTGGTGGGCTGCTTCTCCACCGCGCTGCTCACCGCCTCCGCCCTGTACGGCGTACCCGTCGCCCGGGTGGGCACCGGGCCGCTGCTGGACCGGCTGACGCCGTACCAGAACAGCAACCGCGTCCCGCTGACCCTCGTCGACGCCCTCGTGCCCGACCTGGAGGCCCCGGGCGCGGGGCAGGGGGCGCGCGGCGAGGTGGTCACCGAGTCCGGGGAGGCGGTGCGGCGGGCCGAGCCGCTGGTGCGGGCCGTCGGGTACTGCATGCAGGCCGAGCGCTACCCCGCCCTGCGCGCCGAGGCCGAGGCGTGGCTGACCGCCCACCTGGACGACACCACGGCCCGCTACTTCAAGAGGCGCCGCCTGACCGCGCTCGGCCTGCCCGGAGGGCTCACGCCCGGCCTGGTGCGCCGTCTGCCCGGCAGCGACCACGCGCTGCGCGCCGCGCGCCGGGTCAGGCGGGCGGC
>NZ_JBKJFM010000099.1:0-23197 GCF_046614825.1 Streptomyces nanhaiensis | reverse complement strand
GGGCCCGGCCGGCTCCGGTGGCGGCCCGGTCCCGGCGGCTCAGCGGCCGCCGTTGTACGGGCCGTAGGGGCCGTCGCTGCTGCTGCCGCGGCGGAAGCCGCCCCCGCCGCCCCGGCCGCCACCGCCGACCTGGACGAGCGCGGGCCGCACGTCGACCATGTAGACGATGTTGGCGATCAGCCCCGCGATGGTCAGCAGGAGCATCCCCAGGAAGAGGTTCACGGCCACCGTGATCCCCAGGATGATCAGCCAGAAGCCCTTGGTCCTCTTGTCCGCGGCGCGGTAGGCGTCCTCGCGGCGCAGCGCCGCGTCCACGAAGCAGAAGATGCTGAAGATGAGCAGGCCCAGGAACACCCAGGACATCAGCCCGTAGAAACCGTCCAACAGCACGATGGCCACCATCCCGTCCATGAGCCGGTCGTCGGCCCTCCACGCTACCGGTCGGGGGACCGGACACGAAGTGCGTGCCCGGTCCCGGCGGTGCTCACTCCCGGCTCACTCCTGGGGCTTGTCCGTGGGCAGCTGGTCCGACGGCGACGACGCCTTCGGGGAGGCGGACCGCTTCGCGGCGGTCTTCTTCGCGGCGGACTTCCTGGCGGCCGCCTTCCTGGCGACCGTCTTGGGCGTCTCCTCGGCGGCGGCCTTCTTCGCGGAGGCGGTGCTCTTGCGCGCCCCGCTCCTCGATGCGGCGGTCTTCGAGGCTCCGGTCTTCGACGCGGAGGCCCTGCCGGGCGTGGCCCGGCGGGTGTCGCCCATCTTGGGGCGCGGCTTCTCCTCCGTCCCGCCCGCCTCGACGGTGACGGCCTCGCCGACCTTGCGCGCCCCCTTCACCGGGAGCCCGCGGACGGCGCCGGAGCCGTTCCTCTCCCCGTTCTCCCCGCCGTTCTTCTCGCCGCGCCAGGTCTCCACCGCGCCGCGGCCGCGCTCGGCCAGCTCGCCGTACCCCTCGCGCGCCTTGACGGCGTACTCGGCGGCGAGCCCGACGCCCTGGAGGGCCAGGTGCTGGGCCTGCTCGCGCAGCTTCTTCAGGTCGGCGTCGAAGCCGGACAGCGCGGTGGTCAGCCGCGACTGGGTCTCCTTGGCCTGCTGGGCGAGGCGCTCCTGCACGGCCTTGGGGTCGGCGGCCCTGCCCTTCACGGCGGCCAGGCGCTCGGGCGCCGTCTCGCGGATCTTGTCGATCACGCCCGCCGCGAAGTACAGCGGGCTGGGGTCGGTCAGTGCCTTGCGGAGGTCACCGGTCTTGTTGGCGGCCTCGCCGGCGGTCTTCTCGGGCATGAGGGTCCCTCCTGTTCATGGGGTCTGGGGCTTCGTCTCGGTGGAGGGGGCGTCCTCGGCCTCCGGGCCGGAGGCGTCCTCGGTGGGTCCGTCCTCGGTGTGTCCGTTCTCCTTGCGGAACGACCCGTAGATCTGGAGCAGCACCTGCTTCTGCTGCTCGTTGATCGAGGCGTCGGCCAGGATCGCGCTGCGCACCTCCAGTCCCGCCTGCTCCTTCTCGTCGAGGATCCCGGCGCGGACGTAGAGCGTCTCGGCGGAGATCCGCAGCGCCCTGGCGAGCTGCTGGAGGATCTCGGCGCTGGGCTTGCGCAGTCCCCGTTCGATCTGGCTGAGGTACGGGTTGGACACCCCGGCGGCATCCGCGAGCTGCCGCAGGGAGAGCTGCGCGCTGCGCCGCTGCTCCCGCAGGAACTCGCCGAGATTGCCGACATGCAGTGAAGCCATGCCTCCACAGTGCCTCTCTGCGCTAACTTTTGCAAGCAAGTGCTTGCAGGAGTGTCGCTCCGCGCGTTCCGCGCCGTTGTGCCTCGTAGCGATAGGTGTCACTTCGCAGCGCTACTTGTCACCAGCTCACCCGATGCCCCTCTCCTCAGTGTCGGACGACGTGTCCCGTCGCACTCCAGTTGGCAGATTCTCAATGCCCTGCAGACCGACCTCGCGGATTCTCATTCGCAGCGGAGGCGGACCAGACGCCGAGGTCGCCTCCCGGCAGGGACACGAACCTCCATCCTCCAGGTCCTGTGATCTGCCACGCCTCGAAAGCCGCATCGGTTGGACACGTCAGATGCGTGCCATCCTCGAACACCATCCGAAGCGTGCCGGACTTGAAGGCAACCGCAGAGACGACCTTCGTCCCGAAGATCGGGAGGGCTGCGGCCACGTCCTGAGTCTCCGGCACCAGAAGCACGCCGGGATTGATGTGGGCCGGCCCGGATGAGAGCCGAGCAGGCGTTTCGAGTACGACTTCCCAACCTTCGTCGAGGGCCAGCGTGAGGCGGTAGTCGACAGTGATCCCAGCAACGCCCCGCCCTCGGAGATTCAAGATCCACCGGTCATCGTGTTCGACCGGTTCTGCTTCGGTGCTCATCACCCCACCATGGTGCACGGCCCTGCCGAGGGCGACGGACGGCCATCAGGGATTCCGCCGAAGCCACGCCTGTTGAGAATCCGGCGAGGTGTGTTCTCGATCCACTTGGCGAACCCGCAGCTCAGGCCAAGATCCAGAGACAGCTCCGATGCGACGGGACACGACGTCAGAGCATCAGCGGGAGACGGCACGAGATGTCAGTGGTTGGCGACACGGAGTGTGTCAGTGGACAGCGACGGCTCTGAGAGCATCCGCAGGCTGTACGCGACGTGGTCGGGAGGACGTCGATGGCGTCGCCGCGCGTGACGCGGCAAGGTCTTCGAGGATCTGACGCTGGGCAGTGTCACCGGGGTCATACGCCGTCGACGTCACGGACCGAAGAGTCAGTGGGATGTCGCTGCCCCGGGAGCCCTGCGGCACCCCGCTCGAACCAGTGAACCCACCCGAACCGCTTGCGCCAGGTCTACACAGCCGCTGGTCCAGACCCCGGTGTCCGCCGGAAGCGATCGATTCCGGGACGGTCGCCCGAACGGACGGGGCCACCGGCGGGCCCTCCCAAGAGACGTCCCGGAACCGGCGACCGCTCGGAAGAAGCGGGACGCGTATTCGGGACGCGGTTGTCGTAGCGTCGAGCAGTCGCCCGGGAGCGCGCCGGGCGGGTGCGGGGAAGTCGAACGGAAGGATCAGGTGTGGCTGAGTTCTGGATTGGGCATCGCCGGTACCGGACGAAGGGAGAGGCGCGGGAGGCGGTCCGCGAGGTGCTGTACAGGTACACGGTGGGCAGCACCGTGGACGAGGAGGAAGATCACCTGCTTCTGTTGGACCTCCTCGACATGCACCACGAAGCAGACGACAAGATCGGTCCGGGAGTCGAAGCCTTCGCGATCGCGCCGCCGCAGCGCGGCCCATACCCCGGCTTCGAGGTGATCCGCACGGACGGGAGCCGTATCGACTTCTCATACCAGACGTGCCTGAAACCCCCGACCTACCGCCAGCAGGTCCTGAACGTCATGCGGGACGAGGTCAAGTCGGCCACCAACGCCTACTTCGAATCCCGGAAGGCGGCGGGCGCCCTGGTCTCGGACCAGTCCGGTACGCCGCTGGAAAGCACGAACACCGCCGTGAGCTACTTCCGCGGGCCCTCGTTCGTGGACATCGCCGAGGAGTTCGCCGAGACCGTCGGTGGGTGGGAGTCGATCGAGATGACTCCATCGACCGAGCCCGGACTCGGACGGTTCAAGGACCGCAACTTGGCCGATCGGTGGTTCAGCCACCACCAAGAGCGCGCCGTGCTCGGGCTCCTTTCCACGCAGGAGAACCAGCGACGTCCGCGCAGGTGAGATTCCCCCTTCGTGACTCCGGTCCGCTACCAACGGCAGGGCGGACCGGGGCACGGCGCCATCGAAATGCAAGGAACGCATGGACAGCGACCTGGACGAGATCGCCCGCGCCGAGCTCGTCGAGTGCAAGCCATGCCCCCACTGCGGGGCCGCGCGAAGTGCGGGCCCTTGCGCGCCCAAGCGGAGTAGAGTGCCCGACAGATCGCGCGAGATGACCCCCCTCTCGCGCGCCCATAGTGCAGTGGGCCACCCACAAACGTAGGAACGGACTCCATGACCAGCTTCCGGAGCGAGATCCGCGAAGGCGACATCCGACGCCTCGAAGAGAAGGTCGCTTCAACCAACTACGGGGCTTATCTGCGTCGGATCACGCTGAAGCGAGTACGCGGGTTCAGAGATCGAGTTGTCAGCTTCGATTTTCCCGTCACCGCAGTAGTGGGCCCCAACGGCGGCGGCAAGACGACTATCCTCGGAGCTGCTGGCATCGCCTATAAGGACATCGCTCCGGGCGACTTCTTCGCCAAAAGTGGCAAGTACGACGCCAGCATGAAGGACTGGGTCATCGAGTACGAGATCATCGACAAGAAACTCAACCCACGCCTTCCCGTACAGCGGACAGCGAGCTTCCCGCAGTTGAAGTGGAATCGCAAGGCGGTCGTACGCCCCGTGCTTCTCTTCGGAGTGTCGCGCACAGTTCCTGCTACCGAGCGCAGGGAACTCGTCAAGGCTGTAGGTAACAAGTTCGTCGCCGAAAAAGAGGTAGCTCTTTCAGCTCCGGTAGTCGCCGCAGTGGAGAAGATCCTCGCTAAGGAGATGCAGGGCTGCAACCGACTTTCGATCGACGCGCACGGAAGGGCAACGATGTTCGCGGCCCGAAACTCCGACGGCAGCGAGTATTCCGAATTTCACTTCGGGGCCGGCGAGGCCAGCGTTATCCGCATCGTCTCGGACATCGAGGAGGCACCTGATGGGGCCATGATCCTCATCGAGGAGATCGAGAACGGCCTGCACCCCATTGCCACTCGCCGTATCGTTGAATACCTGATCGAAGTAGCCCTGCGCAAGTCGTGCCAGATCATCTTCTCAACGCACAGTAACGACGCGTTGGACCCACTACCGTCTAAGGCAATCTGGGCCGCCTACAACGGCGAGGTCCTCCAAGGAAAACTCGACATCAAGGCACTTCGAACCATCACCGGCCAGATCGATGCCAAACTTGCGATCTTCGTCGAAGATACTTTCGCCGAACTCCTGGTGACTACTGCACTTCGTTACCACGGAGGGATCGAGCTCGATGCAGTCAAGATCCATGGAATGGGAGGAGCCGACCCCGCGATCAAAGTCAACGAGCAGCACAACCTTGACCCAACTTCGACTTTCCCATCCGTCTGCCTCGTCGACGGGGACCAGGCACACAAGGCGGATGCCGACCGTCGAATCTTTACGCTGCCCGGCGAGGGAGATCCTGAGGCCCACATCTTCGACGTCGTACTAGAGCGCCTGGAGCACGTCGCTGCGAGACTTACGGTCTCCATGCAGCTACCGACTAGCGCACAGGAGCGCGTCAAGCAAGTAGTTCGCGATCGATCCTTGACCAACCGCGACCGCCATGTCGTCTTCGAACAGATCGGCGAGGACTTGGATTTCACGGCCGGAATGGTTGTCGCTAACGCATTCCTCGCCATCTGGGCGCAGGAGCGTCCCAATGAAGTCAGCACCCTTGTAGGAAATTTTGACACCCTAATCCCCAAAAGGTGAAGGAAGTTCGAGCTGAGCCAGCCCCCAGACAGGGGGAGAGTGTTCACTGGGCGCCGAGAACCCTCCTAGCCCAGTCGTTATGGTCAGCTCCCGGCTTCTCTTCACCAAATAGCTGGCGCAGTGCGTGCTCAATGACAAAGGGGGCCTCTTCGACCTCTGCGCCACTTTGCCGCCATGCAGAAGCACGGGCGATGGCAGATCGAAGGAAATACTCAGGAATGCCAATACCCAGTCGATCAGCATGCTCAGCCAGGACTTCATAGTCCGCCACGGACATGGACACGTCGAATCGCAGGCGCCGATGCTCAGTCATGCCTAGCATCATGCCCCTTGATCTCAAGTCGCCTCATACGTACGACGCACCCCACAGAGTTGCCTATAGGCAACCGGAGTAGCGGAATTCTCCATTCCGGTTCCGTTGCGCGTGTGCTCATCGCCGCAGGCCAACACCAAGACCAGGCACCTGACCTGGGAAGAGCAGGTGCTACCTTCACCGTGAGCCGGGCACTGGTAAGTGCACCAGATGGGCCCACACGCCATGGTGGTGCCTTCAGCCCGCCCTTCGAGCAGAGAACCACCCCGACGGCGCTGTGTTCATTCCCGGTAACTCCGGAAGGCGTCGCCCTGGCGGGCATCGTTGCGGCGGGAACGGGATGCCGAGCAGCCATCTGCACGGTTGATCACGAACCTTTTCTTCTGCATGCGAGGCACCGTGGCCACTATGGTGACCAGGAGGAACGGGGGCTCAACCAATGGAAGACGTAAAGGACTTGCTGGCCCAGTACGGCCAGTGGCGCCGAGACGAGACCGCCTCGCACGACGAACGGACGCAGCGGCTCGCTGACATCGTGACGACGCTCCTACGGCAGTCCGTACCAGGCGATTCGATCGAGCGATACGACCATGGCAACGGCCCCGGGCTCGTGTACGAGTTCGAGGGATGGGACTACCTCCTCAGGCTCGACGAACACGACGACGGGCTGTTTCTTGGTCGCAAGAAGCTGATCCCCGCCTCGGGCGGAACGCACGGCGCGCGGTGGGCGTCCCTGGTGTGGGCCGCAGATACCATCGGCGAGGATCTCTGCGCCGAGATCCAAAAGTTCGGCGGGGCGGTATTGGACAGGAGCCATCTGGAGGCAGCGGCTGCTGGGATTCGCCCCCTGGCTGAACTGATCAGGGACCACTTCCGCCGGCGGCAGACGAATCTGCCCCTGCTATCCCTGCTCACCACTGGCGTCCACGCCCCAGACGAATGGTCGATGACGCCGACGGCTCGTCTCGTATCGCCGATCAGGGTGAAGACCCAGACATGGGCGGGCACGTGCGCGGAACTCCTGCTCGTCGGACAGAAGCAGCAAGACCGGCCGACCGGGATGGCGCTGTTGCCCGACCGTAAGGCCCTGGTGACCTGCCCTAACGGTCTGCTCGCCGTCGATACCGTCCGGGGGAACACCCACTGGTACCTCACCTTGCCCGGCTGCCACGGCTCACCAGTCGTACGGGAAGACGGCTCCGTCCTGGTCCTTTGCGGCTCGACCCTGGTGCGCTGGCATGACGGTCGGCTAAACGCCGTCGCGGGAGGGTTCGAAGACGGCGCGGTCCTTCTTCCCGGCCTGGACGGGGAGCCGTGGGTACTGTCCGGTTCCGGCGTCACCTTCAATACCGGCCGAGGGACCCTCGCGCTCACCCGCGCCGGCGGCCAGGCCGGGGACCAGGTGAGCTACCCGATCACCTTCGAAGCCTCGGTCCGATCGGCGGTCTGGCTGGACAGGCGCCGCTTCTTCCTCGCCGCATCCGGGCATAGCGCCGTCGTCGACCTCGCGCGCACCACGGACGCCGGACAGCTCGACGACTGGATCCGTACCCCCGTCTCCTACCCGGGGCACGTCCTGCCCGCAGGCACGAACAGCGTGGTTAGCGCATCGCCAGACGGCACCGGCATCGGCGTGGGCCTGCACCGCACCGACATCACCAGCCGCACCAGCGAGCCTCTGCTGCACACCCAGCTCGGTGAGATCTTCGGACTCGTCCAGGAACCCGGCGACGGCCCGGCCTACCTGCTCGCCTCACTGCCTGACAATGACCCCACCCACGTCCGGCCAGTCCTGATGCGCATCACCGGCCACCGCCCATCCGCCCCCACGACCCCGGCCCCTGTTGCCCCAACTGTCGGCTACGACGCGGTGAGCCAGTCAGCCCGGGGCGAGCGCCGGGACTACCGGCTCGACAGACTGCCCCTGGCCCGCGAAGGCCAAGCCGAGGTCTTCCGTGCCGAACACAAAGACACCGGCACCATCGTGGCCTTCAAGAAGCGCATTGGCAGAGGCGCGAGGGACGCACGGCGCATGCGCCGCGAGGTGGAGGCCGCCCTGCGGTTCGGCGGGAACCCGCACGTCATGCCAGTCCTCGACTTCGGCCCCGCACATGACTGGTTCGTCATGCCGCTCGCCGAGGCCACCGTCGAGGACAAGCGAACCGAACTGCAAGACCCCACCCAGCTGCACATCCTCGTGGGTGCCGTTGCCGCCGGCCTAGCCGACGCACACCGGCACGACTGGATCCACCGGGACATCAAGCCCTCCAACGTCCTGCTCCTGGACGGCCGATGGACGGTCGCCGACTGGGGCATCGTGCGCCGTGCCCGCGGCGAGACCAGCACCGCCGGCCTCCTGACCCGCGCTGGCATCGGCACCGAAGGCTTCGCCGCACCCGAGCTGTCCGTCGATGGCCACGACATCACCCCCGCCAGCGACATCTACAGCCTCGGGCAGCTCATCGGCTGGATCTTCACCGGCACCTGGCCCCAGGCGAACGTGCCCCTGCTGCCTCCACCGGGACCGTGGTACGGCGTCGTACGCCAGGCCACCCAGCTCGACTCCACCCAAAGACCCCAGGACATCAACGCCTTCCTCAAACTCGTCGAACGCGAGACGGGCTTCCAGGACGAACTCCCCGTGACCCGCGCCACCGGCCTCCTTGAAGACGCGAACGAGCGCGGCGACACCGCCGCAGCTGCCCAACTCCTCACCCTCGCCGCCGACCAGCCCAACTCCTACGAGCTCTACCTCGACGTGGTCACCAAGCTGGTGATCCCCAACGCCACGACTGCGCTGCTCGCCAACCCCCAGCAGACCACCGCCGTTCTACAGGCCCTGACCGGACACGCAGCCGGAGACCGAGGCGACTGGCCCACCTGGGAGGAGGCCGATCGAGCTGTGTGGTGGCTCCTCCGCGTGGCCCGGCTCGCCGCACAAAACCACCAGTGGCTCATGCTCGACGCCGCAGTCCAAGGGATGTGTGACTGGGACGGCCGCTGGGGCCGGTGGGACCCGCGCAACGCCATCCGAGACTGGCTGCGCACCCTGACCGGTCAGGCTGCCGCCACCGTGGCCTCCGCACTCCGCGCCCAGCCGCACGGTGCCCGCCACTACCACGAAGTGATAGACGACCGCCGCGCTGACACAGCCATCCGCAGCGCCATCCACGCTTCTCAGCGCACTTGAGCAGCGGCAGTGCCACTGCATGGTCTGTGCTATCCACAGGTCGCAACGCGGTGAGGACTCAAGACCGGCTGGGCTACCCCCATGACACGCTGACTGGGTTCACCTCGCCCGCGGCCCCAGCCGTCGATGCACCACTCCAGCGGACGTGCCCGGCGGCGCCGCCGGCACCCGCACTCATGTTTCTGCGGCTCCAGTGCCGCCACTCGGCTCCGGTTCTCCTCCGGCTCAGTGGTTGGAGACTTGTGTTGTGCTGCTCCCACCAGCTCGGGCGTGGGCTCGGAGACTGCCCTTGCGCCGATCCACGTGCAGCGCCGCCTGCAAGGTTGGCGACGTGCCGCGGCGCATGGCGCGTAGGTAGTAGCTCGCGGCCGGGTCTCGATTGATCGACTGGAAGACGAGGGGAAAGAGGCGTTTGGTGGCTGCGTCGTGGTTCTGGATGCCAAGGAAGGTCTCGGCGATGCCGAGGACTGCGCCGGTGACAAGCGCGTCGTCGGGTGGAGCGGAGTAGGCCCGCGAGTGGTGGCGCTTGCCCGGCTTCGCCTGGAGATCGCGGTATGCCTTGTGCCGACGTTCGGCTTCTGTGTCGAGGGCCGATGCAAGGCCTGGGGTGGCCGCATAAGTGCGCCCCGTGGGCCAGGACGCGAAGATCAAAGCCATGAGGGTGCGCAGGTCCATGAAGTAGTGGCTGATGGAGACCGGCGTTCCGATGCTGTGCGTGGTGTCGAGGTCTGGTGCCGTCAGGAGTGTGACGAGTCGGTGCTGGACGCGAAGGAGTTCACCGCGCGACTGGTCATCCAGCAGGCCACTGCGGTCGGGGAGCGGGCCGTCGAGTGAGTAGCCGCAGGCAGGGGCTTGATCGGATCGGGCTGATCCCGCGTTGCTGCGGCACTGGGCGGGATGCAGGCTGCCGTCTCCGGGTCGGGGGATCAGGCTTCGCGTGCGGGCGGTGAATTGCACGAGTTGGTCGCAGGCCGGGCATCGGTGCCGGAGGAAGCAACGGTGCTTGAGGCAGGCGAAGACAACGGGGAGACGCCAAAGTCGCTGCCAGGGCCCGCCGTGTCGTTGCTGGATCTCGCTGCCGTCGCCTGCGAGGCAGTGGGGGCAGTAGCGGGTGGACCGGAAGTAAGCCCATGGGTTGTTGTTGATCACCGAGCGAGTGACCTTTTGCGGGGTGTGGCTAAGATCGAGAGGGCCGTACCGCGGGCTCAGGGTAGCGAGTCCGAGCCCGCTGACTTCGTCCGGGGTGAGCCGGGTGACCTGTGCGAATACCTGTGCCGTGTCGGTGCCCACCGCGTGTAGGAATCCCAGGGGGAGGAGTCCGGCGGGCCGCTCGGACAGGCCGGTGCGGGCGGCGATGTCTCCCGGGGCGGTGCCCAGGCGGTGGGCGAGACGGAGGACGTAGCCGGGCAGGCTCTCGTCGGCCAGCGGGGCCAGGCCGCGAGGCAGCTGGCGAAGCTCCGTGACCACGGTCAGGCACCTCCGGCAGCGCGGTCACCACGGTCGTCGAAGACCGTGTTGCGCCCGCGGCGCCGCGCGGTGGGCTTGGGCTGTGCGGGCAGAGGCTCGGCCGTGGGGATTTCAGGGATCTCGGAGGGGTCCCGGTCGGCGAGGTTGCCCAGCCGGATGGGGATCGCGGCCAACTGTTCCGGGGTCAGCATCTCGGTGCCGGACTCGATCGCGTCGCTGCTGCCGTCCTCGATGAGCCGCTTGAGCAGACCGACGATCCCGCGGGTGCGGCGGTAGAGGTACTCGGGCATCTCGCCCTCGGTGAGCATGCCTGGCCAGGCCCGGAACAGCCGGAGCCGGTCCTCGATCCCGGCCAGGTGCTCGATGAAGGCGGTCATGCCCTCGGAGGTGTCGTAGTCGAAGGGGTCGAGGTCGACCAGGTCGAAGCGCCGTTCGGTCTGAGTGGCGGCGGCCGGGTTATGGCTCTTGCTGGCGTGGATCGGCGGGACGATCCACTGACCAGTGCTCGCGTCGGCGAAGCCGCCCCTGACCAAGCCCGAGCGGGGAATGTTGACCCCAATGAGGACCAATGTGACGTTCAGATCCATCAGCTCGCGGATGAGGTCGAGGGTGTCCTGGTCGTCTTCGCGGTGGAGGCGGAGTCTGGTGATGTCGTCCAGCAGCAGAGCGGTAGTGCGGTGATCGCGCAGGGAGTCCTTGACGGCGCGGATTAGGCCGTTGAGGGTCTTCGGGTGCGGGGCGCCGTAGAAGTCGAGGATGGTCGCGCAGAGTCCCTTCGGCGTGGCCCTCACCGGGGTGCGGCAGTAGGCGACCGGGACGAAGAGGTCGCGGGTACCTTCGACCGGGGGAGGCAGGAGCTGGTGGTGCAGGTCCCGCCAGACGTCTTCGAACGCGGCTGCGGCGGCGCAGGCCGTCTCGGTCTTGCCGAGATAGCCGCCGCCGCTGATCATCAGGCCGTCGCGGGTGCCCGGCCCGAAGTTCAGCGCATTGTTCCGCAGTCGGGCCCGCATGAGCTTGGTGACCTTGGCGCTCATCGGGGTCTCCAGCAGGCCGATGTTCATGTGGGTGGCGGTGCGGTGGATGTCGTGCAGACCTCTGCGGCGGGGGCTGAGTGCCGCGTACTCCTCCAGAGAGAGCCTGGAGGCCGGGATGAACAGGTCCCGTTGTCCGCGCCACTGCTGCCAGCCTTCGCGGCGGGTGCGGTCCGGTGCTGATCCGGCTCGCAGGAACGGGACGATGCCGCTCTCATCTGGTCGGTCCGCCATCAGGCTGGTCCTCCTCATCGTCCTCGGGCAGCAGGAACAGATCGCGGTTGCGCAGGGACGTGCCGAGGGGAGGTGGCGGTTTGGGCCGGGCTTTCACGGCCTGTTCGCGGCGGTGGCGCCGTGCGCTGTCGATGCTGGCGTCCGCTTCCCGGGCCCGCTCGGGCCAGCGCAGTGGGGTCACCACCGCCCCGGCTGCCGCCGACTGCGGGATGCCGGGGGCAGTAGTCGGAGGACGGTCGGCCTGGGCGGCGGCAGCCTGGGTGACCTCGCGGGCGTGCTCGGTCCGGGTGGCCTTCGGCATCTGGGTCTTCCACTGGCTCACCGGGATACGGGAGCCGATCAGCTCCAGGAGGACAGGGAGCAGTTCGTCGTCCGTGCGGGGCCGTAGTCCATGGGCTTCGGCCTTCTTGAGCAGTTCGCGTACCCGTGCGTCGCCGAAGGCGGGGGCCTGCCCGTTGGGCGGCAGTCCGGTCCAGGTAAGCGGGTGCCATTCGTGGGTGAGTGGGTCCTGAAAGAACACGCTGCGGCGGTCCCTAGGGTCGCGGCGGATGACCCACTGGCCCTTGTGCTTGCCGCCGCGGTTCGAGCGCTGGCCCCGGTAGGGGTCCAGGACCGGGCCGTCGTACCAAAGTCCGAGGATCTTCACCCCGCGCCGGGGCTCGATCTTCTGAACGTAGTGGATGGGCAGCAGCTCGTAGAACAGCTCCGGTGACGGGATCTCCATGGCGAAGCCGGCCTGTGCGAACGAGGCCGCGAACAGCGAGTTGGGGCTGTGATCGCCTCCAGGGTCCCAGCTGGGTGCGTATTCGCCGAGCTTGCGCCGTTGCCAGACGGCAACGATCCAGGTGGCGATCACGTGCTCCATCTCGGCGATGGTCAATACGGCGTCGCCTTCCGGATCGGCGCCGCGGTCGGCCGGGTCGATGCCGGTGTAGCCGGGAAGCTGCTCGAACAGCAGTGTCCTGATGGCGCCGAAGGCTCGCTCGCAGGCGGACTTGTCGGTGGGGCGCAAGACGCGGCTGGGGAGGATGTTGCAGCCGAGCACCCGCTGGACGTCGACCAGGTGGTGATTGCGGTAGACGGACCCGTGGTCGGTGGTCACGGTCTCCGGGGTGAAGAACGGCAGGCCGGCGACCTTGTGCCCGGCGAACTCGGCGACCACCGCGGCGGGCAGGCCGGGGTAGGGCCACTCCAGTTCGTCGCCCCAGTCCGTCCGCATGGGCAGCGGCAGCATGACGTCCCGCAGCAGCATCGCGACGTCCACCGACTTGTCGGAGACCAGGGTGAGCCGGAAGGCGCAAAGGGAATGCGTGTGCACGTCCATGGCGAGGGTGAGGTGGCACTTCACTGGATCGCCGAACACACTCTCGCGAACCATCACGGGCAGCACCGTGGTGTCGAGCGCGACTACCTGGCCGGGACGGTGCACGAGCACGTGCCCGTTCTTCACCGGCAGTTCGGCCGAGCGCGCGTAGCGCTGGCGGGCCCCGCCCGGCCCGAACCACTCGCGCCAGACGGCCCGCAGGGTGTTGTAGCACGGGACGGTGATGTCCCGGCCAGGGAAGGTTTCGCGTACGTACTGGTGGATCATGCGTTCACGGGTCCGCATGGTCACCTTCGACCGGTGCAGTGTCTCCGCGCGGACCGCGAAGATCGCCTCGCGGATCTCCTCGCTGATGCTGGGGTGCCCACCGCTCTCGCGCAGCCATCGCTCATCCGCGCAGCCGACCAGCCCGGCCTCCCGTCGACGCTGGTCCCACCTGATCAGGGTGCGATAACCGACCCGGTCCAGCCCCAGCAACCTGGCCTGCTGCCGGTCCATAGCCTTCAGCTCGACGACCTTGGCCCGGCGGCGGTCCGTCAGCGTCGTCATGGCCGGGTCGTACTCCGGCTTCGGCTCTCCCGGCGCGGCCCGCAGAGGATCACCGCTGCGGAAACCTGTCTCCACCTCCAGCAAGTGTCCGAGCCGACATGCGGCGAGCTCCCGACGCCCCGGCGCCAGGTCCCGCAAGGTCTTCGGCTGACGGCCCCGGTCGGCTCCCCGGGCCGAGGTCGTGGACGACGAGCGGCAACCAGGATGATTGGCCAGAAAGCGGAAGCTCACCCGCTGCCGGACACCGTCGTGCCGGACCAGCTGGACCCGGCCCAGCTCCGGCTCGCGGCGCTCGACAGTCCACTCCGTGCCGTCCACTACCAGGGCCGCCCCAGGAGACAAGTCCAGGACCCTCGCCGCCCTCACCGCTCCTCTCCCCGCGGACGGACCACGACGGAACGGTCCCCGAAGGGCTGGACCAGATCGACGCCGAGCTGCCGGTGCCAGAGCAGATGCAGGAGCTGGGCCCTGGCCAGGGGCGGAAACTGCGCCGCGTCCGCGAGTTCGCCGAACGTTCCGCCGTCCTGGGCGGCTGCCAGCAGGGCCGGCCGCAGCGCGAGCGGATCGGACAGGGCCCGCCGCTGGGAAGAGAACACGTCCACCGCGGCCGTGACGTGTTCCTTCCACCCCGCCGCAACCGTGTAGTGCCAGCCGCAGACCAGTGCGACCTCGGCAGCTGCGGCGAACGCCTCCAGGTCATCCGGTGCGATGAGCGCCCGCGGCCGTACGTCGATCAGCCAGACGCCGGTCCGGGTCACCGTGAGGAAGTCCGGGATGTGCCCCCGTCGGCCGGTCGCGGTATCGAACCGCAGCCGCATCGGCTGCGACACTACGTCGACCAAGTCAGCCGCGAAGTCGAGGGCCAGCAGAAGTCGGGCCTCCTCCAGACTCTCGGCCCCGTGATGACGACCAGTGCTGACGAGGAATTGCAGTCCGGGACGGTGGCGTTGAGCCCGCCGCCAGGAGAACCAGCGCATTGGCGCGCCGTCCGTGATACGTGTGTGGGCCAAGTCCCGCACAGTGCACGACACCTCGTCGCCCGCCGTCCGCCAGGTCGCCGTCCAGCGACGAGTCCACTCCGGCCCGAGATCCAACCCGCTCCTGCCCGGTGCCACGGACACCGGAACGAGCAGCTCCTCCCACCTGCACCTATGCGACCAGAGGCCCCCGTCCGAGCCTCCGGCCCCGCCCGCGGGCTGTACGCGGGAACGCGCTCCGTCCACATCACCAGAGAACCGCCCGGATCGTCAGGCAGAGAGCGGTTCTCCGGAGCTGGTGACAACACGATTGAGAACAGCCCGGAAGTGACAACAATCGCGCGCATTCAGTGACAGAAAGCGCTGCGATCCCGGCAGAGCGCCGCAGGTCAGCGAACGCTATCGGTGACACCTACCGTTGCGAGTCACAGCCGTGTGTCCGCCGGACTCGCCGTGCGCACCCGCCGCATGCGGGAGCATGAGACATGCGAACGGACGGCTGGCACCTCACCGATGACGTCGACGACTTCCTCGCCCGGGCCGGGGACTTCCTGCGCTCGCGGCCCGCCCTGCACAACACGCCGCTGACGGACGTCGAGAAACTGCGGACGCGCGGGGCGGACGCACACGGTGCCGAAGCCGCGGTCCTCGGCCGGCTGGAGTCGGGAGGCGAGGTCCGTGCGATCTTCTACCGCACCCCGCGTGGACACCTGAGCGTCACCCCCCTCTCCGCCGAGCAGGCCGACACCCTCGCCGCCCACCTGGCCGGCCTCGGCCACTTCCCCTCCGGCGTCATCGCGGACCACGCCACGGCCTCCGCCTTCACCGAGTCGTGGCAGCGGCACACGAACGCGGCGCCGACACCCTTCTGGCGGACTCGTCTGTACCGTCTCGGCGCGCTCACCCCACCGCAGCCGCGCCCGGAGGGCCGGGGGCGCGTCGCGGGTCGCGAGGACCGTGGGCAGGTCGTGCGCTGGTGCCGTGAGTTCTGCGTCGAGGTCGGGGAGCAGATCTCCATCGACCTGATCGACTCCGGCGCCTGGGCCGACTCGCGCTTCGGCGACAGGCACTTCACGTTCTGGGAGACCGCGGACGGCATCCCCGTCTCCATGGCCGCCGCGACCTCGATCGTCGGCGGCATGGTCCGGGTGGACCCCGTCCACACCCCGGCCCACCTCCGCGGTCGCGGCTACGCGGGAGCTGTGACGGTCGAGGTGAGCAGGGCCGCGCTGACCGCGGGCGCCACGGACGTCGTCCTGTTCGCGGACCCGGCCAACCCCACCAGCAACGCCCTGTACCAGCGCATCGGGTATGTCCACGTCGCCGACTTCTCCGGGTACCGGTTCTCCGGCGCGCCGGAAACCGGCTGGAGGCGGCACCAGCGCCCGGACCAGCGGGAAGGAGCGACTCGCTCAGGATGAGCGAGACCGGCTTGTCCCCGACGTCCCGCTCGACCTGAGGCGCCCGGGGCCGGAGCACCGCCCTGCTCCACGTTCGGCGGGAAGACCGAGGGGCGGGGAGGACACCGCCGGTGTCCTCCCCGCCCCTCGGGGTGTCTCGGTTCCGCCTCGGCCCGCCTCAGCCCTCGGTGTCCTGCCGCGGCGGCACCGCGCCCGCGTACGGCTGGTCCCCGGCGCGGTGCCGCCCGCCCGCGCCCCCGGGCGCGGCGGCGGCCTCCGCCGCGCGGGCGGCGGTTTCGCGGATCTCGCGCCGGGTCTTGGTGATGTGCTCGGCCACGGCGAACGCCGCGACCACGGCGAAGCCCAGCGCCGCGAACCCGATCGCCGCGCCGAGCTGGTCGTCGGGGGCGAGGAGGGCCCGGTCCTCGTCCTGCCAGGGCCACAGCGCCCGCAGGCAGCCGGCGACCACACCGGTCAGTACCACCAGGGTGATGCGCTGCCGGTTCTCCAGCAGCCACTGCATCAGCTTGACGAAGGAGGCCAGGCCCAGGAGGGCGCCGAGGGCGAACAGGCCCAGGTAGCCGAAGTCCCGCTCGTTGACGGCCGACAGCGTCCGCTCGTACAGCCCGAACGTCAGCAGCAGGAACGAGCCGGACAGGCCGGGCAGCACCAGAGCGGAGACCGCGACCGCCGCCGCGGCCACGATGACCAGCGGGGTGGCCTCCACCTCGCCGGGCGGCAGGCTGACGATCACGAAGGCCGCCGCCGCGCTCACCAGGGCCACGACGGCCTCGCCCGGCCGCCAGGGGGAGGATGCGCCGTTCGGCAGCGGCGCCCGGGAGGCGAGGGAGAACGGCACCCACAGCGAGGCCAGCACCAGCCCGAAGAACAGGGCCCGGCTGTGCACCGGCTGCTCCTCGACCCAGCCCTCGACCAGCCCGGCCATCAGCACCAGCGCGGCGAACATGCCGATCAGCAGCGGGACGATGACGTCCCACCGGACCTGGCGGACCTCGTGGAGGGCCCGGGACGGCCCCCGCCCCCGGGGGAGGTCGGCGAGCGCCAGCCGGGCGCCGGTGACCAGGCGGCTCGCCGAGCCGATGGCCGTGTCGTACACGCCGACCACGAGCGCCACGGTGCCGCCGCTGACGCCCGGGACGGTCTCCGCGGTGCCTATCAGGGCGCCGCGCACCAGGTTGAGGCCGTGTGCCGGCCAGGACGACGGTGACGACGGCTTCGCTGCCCTGTGTCGCTGGGTCTCCCCCACCAGAGCTCCTTCGGTGCTGGTCGAGTGCTGTGGGACTGTCGGCGCGCCGGTTCCCGGGAGTACCGACCGGGGCGGGCGCCGAGGACACATTGTTCACGATGCCGGATCCCGCCGGCCGCCGGAGTCGGCCGGGGCGGCGCCGGCCCGGCGTCGCCCCCCGCCTTCCCGCCCTGCCCGTACGGGGTTTGGCCGCCCCTCGGTGTGGAACCCGCCGCCCGCCGCGGAGGTTCCCCGGCCGCCGCGGAACCGCGGCACCCCAAAGCGGGCGGAAGGGGACTGAAGCCGCATAGAGTGACGACCGGCAGACGGTGAACGGAACGCGCCGGTGCCCGAGCGGCCGCCGGCGCGGGCAAGGAGTCGGAATCAGATGAGCGATGTCAAGCTGTCCGTGATCTACTACTCGGCGACCGGCACGATCCACAAGATGGCCGAGCGTCTGGTCGAGGCGGGGAAGCGGGCGGGCGCGGAGGTGCGGCTGAGGAAGGTCGCCGAGCTCGCCCCGGACGAGGCCATCGCCTCCAACCCCGCGTGGAGCCGGCACCACGAGGAGACCAGGGACGAGCCGAGGGCCACTCCCGACGACGTCGTCTGGGCCGACGCCGTGCTGTTCGGCACGCCCACCCGGTACGGCAACGTCGCCAGCCAGCTCAAGCAGTTCCTCGACACCCTCGGGCCGCAGTGGCAGCAGGGCCTGCTCGCCGACAAGGTGTACGCCGGCTTCACCGCCTCCCAGACCGCCCACGGCGGCCAGGAGTCGACGCTGCTGACCCTCTACAACGTCATCATCCACTTCGGCGGCCTCGTCGTCCCGCCCGGCTACACCGACCCGCTGAAGTTCACCGACGGCAACCCCTACGGCGTCTCCCACGTCACCGGGCCGAACAACGACGCCCCGCTCACCGACGCCGAGTACGCCGCCCTCGACCACATGGCGCAGCGTGTGGTGCGCATCGCGGGCCGCCTCAGGGGCGAGGGCTGACGGCCCCGCCGCACGGGCGGGCCGGGGGAGGGCGACGGCCGCCCTCCCCCGGCCGCCTCGGGTCCGGCGCACGCCGTACGGCGGCGGCGGGGGGCGGGGGCGGTCAGGCCCGGTGGACCTCCAGTGCCGCCCGTACCGCCGACTCCAGGGCGCCCTCGATCCACGCCGTCCTGATCGAGGTGTGGTCGCCCGCGAAGAACAGCGGCCCCTCGCGGCGGCCGAGCAGCGGGAACAGCTCGGTGTGCTGCCCCGGCAGCAGTACGGCCGCCTCGCCGTACGCGTACGGGTCCCGCTGCCAGCTCTGGGTGCGCCCGGCACCGGTGTAGAAGACCTCCACCCGCTGCCCGTAGACCTGCTGCACACCGCGCAGGGCGTACGGGTAACGGGCGTCGTCCTCCAGGCAGTCCCAGCGCCGGGCGTCGTCGGCCCAGCTGTAGGAGGCCAGCAGGACGCCGCCCTCGCTGCCCTCGACGCGGTGCGAGGGGTTGAACATGAACCGGTTGGGGTTGTCGCACACCGACCCGCCGCCGGTCACGCCCGCCGCCTCCGGCTGGTCCCGGGAGATCCAGCGGCAGGCGGTGTAGTGCACGCGCTGGGATTCGGAGATGTGGCCGCGCGGCACGGACGGGTGGGCGCCCAGCAGGCTGCCGTCGTCCGGCGCCCTCCCCAGGCGGTAGGCGTCGTACAGCCCCGGCCGTACGCGCTCCAGTTCACGCTTCCAGTCGGCCTCGCCGAACTCCCACCAGCGGCGGCTGAACTCCAGCAGCACCTTGGTGGCGCTGTCGTAGTGCAGTTCGGTGACGGCCCGCCGCTTGCCGTACGACAGCGGCGGGGCGATCTGGACCTGCCGCAGCCCGGAGAAGGGCACGGTGAGGACCGCGAAGTCGCCGGTGAACTGCTCGCGCACCACCGCGCCGTCGCGTCCCTCGGAGACGGTGTCGATCCACACCGCCGGGCCGTCGGCGCCGACGTGCGCGGTGCCGTCGCTTCCGTTCCGCCCCTCCCCGCGGTACTCGACGCGGGTGGCGCGGCGGTCGAAGCGCACCGGGACCTTCAGGCCCCCGAGTTCCTTCAGCAGCGCGTCCGCCAGGGTGGCGGTGCCGCCCCGGAGCTCCCAGAAGGCGGTGCCGGGGTTGATCAGGGACCAGCCGATGAAGCTGTGGAGGAAGGACAGGGGCAGGCGTGAGGTGAGGTTCTCCAGGGTGCCGATCAGGTCGATCGTGCGCTCGTCGAACCCCGCGTGCTCGGTCAGGAAGCGGTGCATCGACCAGCCGCCGAACCTCTCGACCACCCGCGCCCAGCCCTCCAGGCACTCCGGCAGCGGCTTGTTCACGCGCTTCCCGTCCGGCCCGGCGGTGCTGTACTCGTCGCGCACCGGGTCCAGGACCCGGCCCAGGATCACCGCGGCGGGGACGTCCCGGTACTTCTCGGGCACGCCGAAGGACCGGTTGACCGCCCGCGGGTCCTTCGCGTAGTCGGCGCGGCGCACCCGGACGCCGTTGACGTTGATCCAGGTGCGGTACGCGGGCCTGCCGTCGGCGTCCACGTCCACCAGGTGGAAGCGGCGGCGCCTGAGCCCCAGTTCGTCGATCAGGCCCATCACCAGCGGGTGGCTGCCGGGGATGCGCATGGCCCCGGCCTCCGCGTACTGCCTCGGGTCGGCGAAGGGCTGCTCCGCGCCCTCGTGGCCACCGGTGCGGAAGGTCTTGATCCGGCCGCCGGCCCGGTTGCCGTTGGCCTCGACGACGGTGACGCGGTGCCCGGCCCGGCCCAGCAGCAGCGCGGTGACCAGTCCGGCCGGGCCCGCGCCGACGACCAGCACCTTCTTGCCGGACGCGCCGCCCCGCGCGGCGCCGGAACGGGGCAGGCCGTCGCGCAGGATCCTCTCGTACCGCGGGGTGAGTTCGGAGCCGTCCTCGTCCAGCAGGAGGATGGCGCGGGCCACCGCCAGGCAGGCCTGCCGGTCGGCGGCGCCCGCGGGCCCGGGGGAGTCCCCGGGAGAGGACGCCCGGGACGGGGGAGCGGCGGGTGCGGCGGCACCGAGCCCGGCGACGGCGGCGGCGGCCGTCGTGGTGCCGGCCGCGAACCGCCGCCGCGACAGGGGCGCGGCGGTCCCGGCGGTCCCGGCGGTGCGGTGGGCGGTGAGTTCGGTGGTGACTTCGGCGGTGTGTCCGGTGGTGTGACGGTCTTCGTGGGGAGCCATGGCATCTGACTAGGGCCGTGCCGCCCCGGCGGGCCGTCGGCGCACGGGACGACCTGCCGGATTCCCCCGTACGGGAGCGGCTTCCGGGTGCGAAAAGCCGTTGGGGAGCGGCGCGCGTCTCGGGCAGTGTGCCCCCATGGACCTCATGAGCTCCGCCCACGTCGCCCTGCGCCCCCTGGACGAGGCGCTGCTGGACGCACTGGCGGCCACGGCCGCCGCCGACGCCGACCCCGGCGAGGTGATGCCGCCCGCCGAGGACGGGAGCGGTCCCGGCTGGACGGACGCCCGGCGCGAGGCGTTCGTCCGCTTCCACCACTCGCGCTCCCTGCGCGCGGATCCGGTGGAGAGCGTGTACGCCGTCCTCGTCACGGAACCGGGGGAGGACGGACGGCCGCGGGAGGCGGTCGCCGGAGCCGCCCGGCTGGCCCCCGCCCCGGAGCCGGGCGCGGTCGAGGCCGGACTGTGGCTCGGCCGCTCCCACCGCGGCCGGGGCATCGGCACGGCGGTGTTCGCCCTCCTCCTCGACGAGGCCCGCGCCGCCGGAGCCGCCCGGCTGCTCGCCCGTACGCACGAGACCAACGCCGCCGCCCGCCGCCTGCTCGCGGCCGCCGGAACCGGCCTGGAGTTCCACGGGGACGGGACGGTCACAGCGTGGTGGCCGCCGGCCTGATGTTGCGGTTGAACCGGAAGAGGTTGTGCGGGTCGTGGACGGCCTTGAGGGCCGCCAGCCGCTCGTAGGCGCCCGCGTCGTAGCCCGCGCGGGTCTGGGCCTCGCCGGCCCGCTCGCCGTCCCCGTGGAGGAAGGCCGGGCTGTGGCCCAGTGACCAGGGGGCCAGGGCCTCGCGCAGCAGGTCGAACCGGTCGCGGACCTGCCGGAGGCTGTGCCCGGTGCCGCCGGGCGGAGGACCGGGGAAGGCGATGGCGCGCACGATGTACTCCGCCTCCCGGTGGTCCACGGCGACCCCCGCCGGGCCGCGCCTGCGCAGCGCCCCGCCGAGGTGGCGCACATCCGTGACGCAGGGGACGGGCGAGCCGGGCCCCACCGTGCCGAGCACCGCGTCCAGCGCCTCGGGCGGCAGTTCGCGCAGCAGGGCGTTGGTGGCGGTGTAGGGCTGGGGGAAGGGCGGGTCGCGGTGGACGGAGTCGCACTCGGCGTACGGCATCTCGCGCAGGTCGTCCACGAGCCGTTCGCCGACCGCCCGCAGCGGCGCCACCAGCCGCTCGCCCTCCTCGGCCGGGCCGCTGTGGACGATCCGGAACGAGGCGGCGTACCGGCCGCGCAGCGGCGCGGGGACGGCCGGTACGTCGGGGTGGGAGAGCAGGGCGACGGAGGAGGTCAGCGTCTCGGGCACGTCCGCCGTCCAGCGCCGCCAGACCTCCAGCGCCCGTTCCGTCAGCGGGGCGCCGAAGACGAGCTGCCCGCCGTGGATCGCGGGTACGGGGAAGAGGTCGATCTCCATGGCCGTCACCACGCCGAAGTTGCCGCCGGTGCCCAGCAGGGCGCCGAACAGCTCCTCGCCGGGGACGGTGCGGCGCTGCCGGCCGTCGGCGGTGACGACCTCCAGGGCGCGCACGTGGTCGGCCGCGTAGCCGAACCGCCGCGCCAGCAGGCCGATGCCGCCGCCCAGGGTGTAGCCGACGGCGCCGACGGTCGGCGAGGAGCCGTTGAGCGGGGCCAGGCCGTGGGCGGCGGCCGCCGCGACCACCGCGCCCCACCGCGCGCCGGCGGCGACGCGCGCGGTGCGGCTCTCCGGGTCGACGCTCACGCCCGTCATCCGCCGGGTGCCGATCAGCACCCCGCCCTCGGCGGCCACCGACAGCCCGTGCCCGGTGGCCTGCACCGCCACCGGCAGACGGCGCCCGGCCGCGTACGACACGGCCAGCCGTACGTCCTCGGCGTCCACCGCGCCGACGACCAGGTCGGGGCGGTGGGTCCAGGCCGTCTGGAAGCCGGAGACCTCCTCGTCGTAGCCGGGGTCGCCGGGCCGGAGGACCGGGCCGGTGGCGGCGGGGATGCCGTCGGTGCTGCTGGTGCTTTCGGCGCTTGCGGTGCTGCCGGCGCCGCCGGTGCCACTGTGCTGTGAGCTCTCCATGACATCCAGGGTGGTGACGGTTCGTCCATAAGTCCAAGATCTAGTAGGTATCGGAACTAGAATCAGCGGTTATGGAGATCCGGCAGCTTCGCTATCTCGTCGCCGTGGTGGAGGAGGCCGGCTTCACCCGCGCCGCCGAGCGCCTGCATGTCGCCCAGCCCGGCGTCAGCGCCCAGATCCGCCAGTTGGAGAGGGAGTTGGGACAGCCGCTGCTGGACCGGTCCGGCCGCACGGTGCGCCCCACGGAGGCGGGCGAGGCGCTGCTGCCCTACGCGCGGGCCGCGCTGGCGGCCGTCGACGGCATGAGGCGGACCGCGGACGAGTTCACCGGGCTGCTGCGCGGCCGGGTCACGGTCGGGCTGTTCTCGGCCGCGGCCACCCACGACCTCGACGTGGTCTCCGTGCTGGCCGGCTTCCACGAGGACCATCCGCACGTGGAGATCACCCTCACCGAGGACGTCTCCGACCGGATGGTCGCCGCGCTCCAGCACGGTGAACTGGACGTGGCGGTGATCGGGCTCACCGGGGAGGAGCCGCCACCGGGCGTCGACCTCCGGATCGTCGTCGACGAACCGCTGGTCGCGGCCGTCCCGCCGGGCGACCCGCTGGCCGGGCGGGCGAGCGTGGCGCTGGCCGCGCTCGGCGAGCGCACCCTGATCAGCCTGCCGCGCGGCACCGGGCTGCGCGCGGTGCTGGACCGGGCCTGCGCC
>NZ_JBKJFM010000098.1:0-23482 GCF_046614825.1 Streptomyces nanhaiensis | reverse complement strand
GCCCTGGCCCCCGTCGCCGTCCGCCTCCGGCAGCGGCGGCCTGCCGCACAGCACCACCCGGGTGCCGGCTGCGGCCAGCCGGCGCAGCCGGGCGGCCAGCGCCTCGGCGTGCCCGGGGTCCTCCACCGCGCTGCCGGTGAGGACGACGGCGGCGGCGCGCTGGCGCTGCAGGAGCGTGATATAGGTCAGTTCGCGCTCGGGGGAGCCGCCGGTGTTGCACACCACCGCCAGTTTCCCGCCGGCCTTCTCCGGCTCCATCTCCGACTGGACGGCGCTTGCCATGATCCCGAAGAACGGGTCGGCGATGTCGTTGACGAGGACGCCGACGAGATCGGAGGTGGCCGCCGCCAGGGAGCTGGCCGGCCCGTTCACGACGTACTCCAGCTCCTCCACCGCGCGCAGCACCCGGCTGCGGGTGGCCCCGGCCACCGGGTAGTTGCCGCTCAGTACGCGCGAGACGGTGGCCGCCGAGACCCCGGCCCGGGCCGCCACGTCCGCCAGCGTCACTGCCATCGATTCCTCCGGTGCGGTTCTCGTCCGCGGTGTTGTCTGCGGGTCTTGTCGTGGGTGCTGTGGGCAGGCTAGCTTGCCCTGGGATAGAAAGCGCTTTCTAAAGCGAGAGGGAAGCTCATGACACGCAGGGTCGTACGGATCGCCATGAACGGCGTCACCGGCCGGATGGGGTACCGCCAGCATCTGGTCCGCTCCATCCTCGCCATCCGCGAACAGGGCGGACTGGAGCTGGGCGACGGCGATGTGCTGTGGCCCGAGCCGGTCCTCGTCGGGCGCCGCGAGCACGCGCTGAGGTCGCTCGCCGAGCGCCACGGCCTCGACCCCGACGCCGTGAGCTGCGACCTCGACGCCGTACTGGCCGACGAGAGCGTCGAGATCTACTTCGACGCCCAGGTCACCTCCGCCCGCGAGGCCGCCATCCGCAAGGCGATCGCCGCCGGCAAGCACGTCTACACCGAGAAGCCCACCGCCACCGGCCTCGACGGCGCCCTGGAGCTGGCCCGGCTCGCCCGCACCGCCGGCGTCAAGCACGGCGTGGTGCAGGACAAGCTCTTTCTGCCGGGACTGCTCAAGCTCAAGCGGCTGATCGACGGCGGCTTCTTCGGCCGCATCCTGTCGGTGCGCGGCGAGTTCGGCTACTGGGTCTTCGAGGGCGACTGGCAGCCCGCCCAGCGCCCCTCGTGGAACTACCGGGCCGAGGACGGCGGCGGCATCGTCGTCGACATGTTCCCGCACTGGGAGTACGTCCTCCACGAGCTGTTCGGCCCGGTGCGCACCGTCCAGGCCGTCACCGCCACCCACGTCCCGCAGCGCTGGGACGAGCACGGCAAGCCCTACCAGGCCACCGCCGACGACGCCGCCTACGGCATCTTCCAGCTCGACGGCGGGATCGTCGCCCAGATCAACTCCTCCTGGACCGTGCGGGTCAACCGCGACGAGCTGGTGGAGTTCCAGGTCGACGGCACCGAGGGGTCGGCCGTCGCCGGACTGCGCACCTGCCGCGTCCAGCACCGCTCCGCCACCCCCAAGCCGGTGTGGAACCCCGACCTCCCGGTCACCGAGTCCTTCCGCGACCAGTGGCAGGAGGTGCCGGACAACCACCCCGAGGGCGGGGAGTTCGACAACGGCTTCAAGGCGCAGTGGGAGCTGTTCCTGCGCCACGTGGCGCTGGACGAGCCCTACACCTGGGACCTGCTGGCCGGCGCCCGCGGCGTCCAGCTCGCCGAACTCGGCCTGGCCTCGGCCGCCGAGGGCCGCCGCCTCGACGTACCGGAGCTGAGCCTGTGATCCGCCTGCCCGACGCCTGCGGCGTCCTGCGCGAGTACGCCCCCCGCACCGAGCCCGCGGTGCCCGCCGCCCCCGCCGCCGGGAGCCCGCCGCTGGTCTCCCGCACGGTGTTCTCCGCCGCCCACGTCGTCGCCGACCCCTTCGCGGACACCACGCCCGACGGCCCGGCCGCCGTGGACTGGGACGCCACGCTCGCCTTCCGCCGCCATCTGTGGTCCCACGGGCTCGGTGTGGCCGAGGCCATGGACACCGCCCAGCGCGGCATGGGCCTGGACTGGGCCGCCGCCGCCGAGCTGATCCGCCGCTCCGCCGCCGAGGCCGCCGCCTGCGGGGGCCGCATCGCCTGCGGCGTGGGCACCGACCAGCTCACCGGCCCCGCCGCCTCGCTGGACGAGGTCCGCGCCGCCTACGAGGAGCAGCTGGCCGTGGTGGAGGAGGCCGGCGCCCAGGCGATCGTGATGGCCTCCCGCGCCACCGCCGCCCTCGCCCGGGGCCCCGAGGACTACCTTGAGCTCTACGGGCACCTGCTGCGCCAGGCGTCCGAGCCGGTGATCCTGCACTGGCTCGGCCCGATGTTCGACCCGGCGCTCACCGGCTACTGGGGCAGCGAGGACCTGGACGCGGCCACCGAGACCTTCCTCGCCGTCATCGCCGAGCACCCCGACAAGGTCGACGGCGTCAAGATCTCCCTGCTGGACGCGGGCCGCGAGGTCGCGCTGCGCCGCAGACTGCCGGGCGGGGTGCGCTGCTACACCGGCGACGACTTCAACTACCCCGAGCTGATCGCGGGCGAGGACCCCGCGGCCGGCGGGCGCTTCAGCCACGCCCTGCTGGGCGTCTTCGACCCGCTGGCGCCGCTGGCGGCCGAGGCCGTACGGGTGCTGGACACCGGGGACCCGGCCGGCTTCCGCAAGCTGCTGGACCCCACCGTCGAGCTGTCCCGCCACCTGTTCCAGGCCCCGACCCGCTACTACAAGACCGGCGTGGTGTTCCTCGCCTGGCTGGCCGGGCACCAGGAGCACTTCGCCATGGTCGGCGGGATGCAGTCCGCCCGCTCGCTGCCGCACCTGGCACGGGCGTACGAACTGGCCGACTCCCTCGGGCTGTTCCCCGACCCGGCACTGGCCGAGGCGCGGATGCGGCACCTGCTGGCGGTGTACGGGGTGGCGGCATGAGCGCTTTCCCCGAGGCCCCCGAGGCCGGTGAGCCCGCCGGCGCCGACCGCTTCTCCATCAACCAGGAGACCGTCCGGCAGCTCTCCCTGCCCGAACTGGTGAAGGCGTGCGCCGAGCTGGGCGTCGGCGGCGTCGGCCTGTGGCGGGCGCCGGTCCGGAAGTACGGGGTGGAGGCCACCGCCCGCCTGGTGCGGGACGCCGGCCTGACCGTCACCAGCCTGTGCCGCGGCGGCTTCCTCACCGCAGCCGACCCCGCCGCGCGCCGTACGGCGCTGGACGACAACCGGGCGGCGGTCGACGAGGCGGCCGGGGTGGGCACCGACACCCTGGTCCTGGTCTCCGGCGGACTGCCCGAGGGCGACCGCGACCTGTACGGCGCCCGCGAGCGGATCGCCGACGCGCTGGCCGAACTGGCCCCCTACGCGGCCGAGCGCGGGGTGCGGCTGGCCATCGAGCCGCTGCACCCGATGTTCGCCTCGGACCGCTGCGTGGTCTCCACCCTCGGACAGGCCCTGGACCTGGCCGAGCGCTTCCCGGCCGAGCAGGTCGGCGTGGTCGTGGACACGTACCACGTCTGGTGGGACGACCGGGCGCCCGCGCAGATCGACCGCGCGGGGGAGGGCGGCCGCATCGCCGCCTTCCAGCTCGCCGACTGGTGCACCCCGCTGCCGGCGGGCGTGCTGCTGGGCCGCGGGCAGCTCGGGGACGGCTCGATCGACTTCCGCTTCTGGCGCGACCGGGTCGCGGCGGCCGGCTACACCGGCTGGACCGAGGTGGAGATCTTCAACGAGGCCCTGTGGGACCGCGACGGCCACGAGGCGCTCGCGGAGACGGCGGAGCGCTTCCGCGCCCACGTCCTTTAGGGACGGAGCCCGCGGGGGCCACCGAACGGGTGCGGTCCGCCACCGTCGCGCCGCGGACCGCGCCGGGCCGCCGTCGCCTCCCGTACGACGGGAGGCGACGGCGGCGTCACCGCGCGCCGCCGCGGTCCTGCTCGGCGCCCTCCGCGCCCCTGCCGCCCTCGGCCTGCGAGGGGGTGGCGGCCGGGCCCCCGTCCCCCTTGCCGGCTGCCTTCCCGGGGGCGCCCTCGTCCGCGGCGGACTTCGCCGCGGCGGCCTCGTGCCGCTCGCTCAGCCCGCGTGACTGGTCGATGCCCTCCTCGTCGTCCCGCTCGCCCTCGGCCTGGGATGGCGTCCACCCGCTCATGCGCCGTCTCCTCACTGTCGTCACCGTCGTCCTCCGCCGCTCCCGGCCGCCGGATTCCTCCGGCGGACCCACTGGGCGGACCGCCCCGGCGGAGTCGTCGAAAGCCCCTGTCGGGTACCCAGACCCGTGCCGATTCCACTTCCGGCTCCCACCGCGGGGATCCGGTGGAGGTACCGCGGGGTCCGGCGGAAAAAAATCATGCTCCGTCGTGCAACCCTTCCGCTCCGTCACGGGTCATAACCGGTGTCGGTCGAACCGGGGAGGGATCTCGGGGGAGGGTGAGACCGGCGGGGGGACACGAGGGGCCGGGCCGCGCAGGCCGGGCCCCTCGTAACATTTCCGCGGCGCTCCGCTTCCGGCGGGCCCCGCCCCGCGCCCGTCCCGTCCCCGCGGCTCCCCGCGGCCGGGATTCCGGTTGTCGGTCCCCGGAGTTACGGTCTGTGACATGTCGTTCCAACCCGCCGTGCTCGAGGCAGTGCTCGAGCGCATCACCTACGCCAACGAGGAAAACGGCTACACGGTCGCCCGCGTCGACACCGGGCGCGGCGGCGAGCTGCTCACGGTCGTCGGCTCGCTGCTCGGTGCGCAGGTGGGGGAGTCGCTGCGGATGGAGGGCCGCTGGGGCTCGCACCCGCAGTACGGCCGCCAGTTCACCGTGGAGAACTACACGACGGTCCTGCCGGCCACCGTCCAGGGCATCCGCCGCTATCTGGGCTCAGGACTGATCAAGGGCATCGGTCCGAAGATCGCCGAGCGGATCGTGGACCACTTCGGGCTGGAGACCCTGGAGGTCATCGAGAACGAGCCGGAACGGCTGATCGAGGTGCCCGGCCTCGGCCCGAAGCGGACGAAGCTGATCGGCGCGGCGTGGGAGGAGCAGAAGGCGATCAAGGAGGTGATGGTCTTCCTCCAGGGGGTGGGGGTGTCCACCTCGATCGCGGTGCGCATCTACAAGAAGTACGGCGACGCCTCGATCTCGGTGGTGCGCAACCAGCCCTACCGGCTGGCCGCCGACGTGTGGGGCATCGGCTTCCTGACCGCCGACCGCATCGCGCAGGCCGTCGGCATCCCCCACGACAGCCCCGACCGGGTGAAGGCCGGGCTGCAGTACGCGCTGTCGCAGTCGGCCGACCAGGGGCACTGCTACCTGCCGGAGGAGCGGCTGATCGCCGACACCGTCAAGCTCCTCCAGGTGGACACCGGCCTGGTCATCGACTGCCTGGGCGAGCTGGCGGGCGAGGAGGAGGGGGTGGTGCGCGAGCAGGTCCCCGACCCGGAGCACCCGGGCGAGCGGGTCTCGGCGGTCTACCTGGTGCCCTTCCACCGCGCCGAGCTGTCCCTGTCGGCCCAGCTGCTGCGCCTGCTGCGCACCGAGGAGGACCGCATCCCGGCCTTCCGGGACGTCGACTGGGAGGCGGCCCTGTCCTGGCTGGCGGGGCGCACCGGGGCCGAACTGGCCCCCGAGCAGCGGGACGCGGTGAAGCTGGCGCTGACGCGGAAGGTGGCGGTGCTCACCGGCGGGCCCGGCTGCGGCAAGTCCTTCACCGTGCGGTCGGTGGTGGAGCTGGCACGGGCCAAGCGGGCGAAGGTGGTGCTGGCCGCGCCCACCGGCCGGGCGGCCAAGCGGCTGTCGGAGCTGACCGGGGCGGAGGCCTCCACCGTCCACCGGCTGCTGGAGCTCAAGCCCGGCGGGGACGCCGCATACGACCGGGAGCGGCCGCTGGACGCCGATCTGGTGGTCGTCGACGAGGCGTCCATGCTGGATCTGCTGCTGGCCAACAAGCTGGTCAAGGCGGTGGCGCCGGGAGCCCACCTGCTGCTGGTGGGCGACGTGGACCAGTTGCCCTCGGTGGGGGCGGGCGAGGTGCTGCGCGATCTGCTCGCCGAGGGCAGCCCGGTCCCGGCGGTGCGGCTGACGCGGATCTTCCGGCAGGCCCAGCAGTCCGGCGTGGTCACCAACGCCCACCGCATCAACTCCGGGGTCCCGCCCATCACCCAGGGCCTGCCGGACTTCTTCCTCTTCGTGGAGGACGACACCGAGGAGGCCGGCCGGCTCACCGTCGACGTGGCGGCCCGGCGCATCCCGGCGAAGTTCGGCCTCGACCCGCGCCGCGACGTGCAGGTGCTGGCGCCGATGCACCGGGGCCCGGCCGGTGCGGGCACGCTCAACGGCCTGCTCCAGCAGGCCATCACCCCCGGGCGGCCCGACCTGCCGGAAAAGCGATTCGGCGGACGGGTTTTCAGGGTGGGCGACAAGGTCACTCAGATTCGCAACAACTACGAGAAGGGGGCCAACGGGGTCTTCAACGGCACGGTGGGCGTGGTGACCTCCCTGAGCACGGAGGAGCAGCGTCTGACGGTGCGCACCGACGAGGACGAGGAGGTGGGCTACGACTTCGACGAGCTGGACGAACTCGCGCACGCCTACGCGGTGACCATCCACCGTTCCCAGGGCAGCGAGTACCTGGCGGTGGTCGTCCCGGTCACCACCGGTGCCTGGATGATGCTCCAGCGCAATCTGCTGTACACGGCCGTGACGAGGGCCAAGCGCCTCGTGGTGCTGGTGGGTTCGCGCAGGGCCCTGGGCCAGGCGGTTCGGACGGTCTCCGCGGGTCGGCGCTGCACCGCCCTGGACCACCGATTGCGCGGTACGCCACACCCCGCGTAACTTTCCGGAGGCACTCCGTGCCACCTGCGGGCCTGCTGACCGACCCCGAGTGCACCGCACTGCACCGAATGGGAGACAGTGGGACGAGGACAGGGCACTCGAAGATGAGGCACTACGTCGGTGAGGGATGACGTGAGCGAACACCGTGAAAGCGATGGCGCAGTAGTACTGCGGTACGGGGACGGCGAGTACAGCTTCCCGCTGGTCGGCAGCACTGTCGGTGACAGTGGTTTCGACATCTCCAAGCTGCGTGCCCAGACCGGTCTGGTGACCCTGGACTCCGGTTACGGCAACACCGCCGCGTACAAGTCGGCGATCACCTTTCTCGACGGTGAGAAGGGCATCCTCCGCTACCGCGGGTATCCGATCGAGCAGCTCGCCGAGCACGGCACGTTCCTCGAGACGGCGTACCTGCTGATCAACGGAGAGCTGCCCACCGTCGACCAGCTGGCCGACTTCCGCAACGAGATCACCCAGCACACCCTGCTCCACGAGGACGTCAAACGGTTCTACGACGGCTTCCCCCGGGACGCCCACCCGATGGCGATGCTCTCCTCGGTGGTGAGCGCGCTGTCCACCTTCTACCAGGACAGCCACAACCCCTTCGACGAGCAGCAGCGGCACCTGTCCACCATCCGGCTGCTCGCCAAGCTGCCCACCATCGCGGCGTACGCGTACAAGAAGTCGGTGGGCCACCCGGTGGTCTACCCGCGCAACGACCTGGGCTACGTCGAGAACTTCCTGCGCATGACCTTCTCGGTCCCGGCCGAGGAGTACGAGCTCAACCCGGTGGTGACCAGCGCCCTGGACAAGCTGCTCATCCTGCACGCGGACCACGAGCAGAACTGCTCGACCTCCACCGTGCGCCTGGTCGGCTCCTCCCAGGCGAACATGTTCGCCTCCGTCTCGGCCGGGATCAGCGCCCTGTGGGGCCCCCTGCACGGCGGCGCCAACCAGTCGGTGCTGGAGATGCTGGAGCGCATCAAGGCCGAGGGCGGCGACGTCGACTCCTTCATCCGCCGGGTGAAGAACAAGGAGGACGGCGTCCGGCTGATGGGCTTCGGCCACCGCGTCTACAAGAGCTTCGACCCCCGGGCGAAGATCATCAAGGCCGCGGCGCACGACGTCCTCTCGGCGCTCGGCAAGTCCGACGAGCTGCTGGACATCGCGCTGAAGCTGGAGGAGCACGCGCTGGCCGACGACTACTTCGTCGAGCGCAACCTCTACCCGAACGTCGACTTCTACACCGGCCTGATCTACCGGGCCATGGGCTTCCCGACCACCATGTTCACCGTGCTGTTCGCGCTCGGCCGCCTTCCCGGCTGGATCGCCCAGTGGCACGAGATGATCAAGGAGCCGGGCTCCCGCATCGGCCGTCCGCGCCAGATCTACACCGGTGTCGTCGAGCGCGACTACGTCCCGGTGGAGCAGCGCTGAGCGGTCGTCCGGGTCTTCAGGGGCCGCTGTGCGGCGCCCCCGCGGGCCCCGCCCCGCACCTTCCGAAGGTGCGGGGCGGGGCCCGTCGTGTGTTCCCGGTGCGGTGGAGCGGTGGAGGAGGCGTGAAGGATTGTGATGCAGGTCACACTAATTGAGGGGTAACCATTCCGGGGGCTCGTGTGTCTTAAGGGGTGGCGTCGGTACTCCGGCGGAGCCGCCGCCGCCCGCCGTGTTCGTCTGTGGGGGACGAGGACGGTGGTCCGCGCAGGTGGTGTGCCTCGGGGGAGCTTGAGCGGCCCTCCCGCCCGTACACCGCCAGGCAGACACCCGGCCAGGATCCCGTGGGGGGAGTCCATGACCGGGAAAAGGAAGCGCCCCGTCAACGGGCCCGTGGGGGGACTCGTTGCTCGGGGCGCTTCTGCGTGTCACTCCTGCCGTGCGGCCCGTGCGGCCCGTGCGACCCGTGCGGACCTATGCGGGGCCGGAGGGCCCCTCCGGGGCCTCCGGCGCGGCCCGGGCGGGGGAGCGGCCCGCCACGAGCTGTGCGGCGGCGAGCCCGGCGTACAGCGCGTCCGAGCGCAGCAGATCGGCGTGGCGGCCCACCGCGCGCACCCGGCCGTCCTCCATCACCACGATGCGGTCGGCCCGCACCACCGTGGAGAGCCGGTGCGCGATGGCCAGGACGGTGGTCTCGGCGGCCAGTTCCACGACGACCTCGCGCAGGGCCTCCTCGTTGACCGCGTCGAGCTGCGACGTCACCTCGTCGAGCAGCAGCAGCCTGGGCCTGCGCAGCAGTGCCCGGGCGATGGCGATCCGCTGGCGCTCGCCGCCCGACAGCGTCACCCCCCGGTGGCCGACCTGCGCGTCCAGGCCGCCGGGCAGCCGCTCGACGAGGCCGTCGAGCCGGGTGCGCGACACCGCGCGCCGCACCTCCTCCTCGGTGGCGTCCGGAGCGGCCAGCAGCAGGTTCTCCCGCAGGGTCCCGGCCAGTACGGGCGCGTCCTGCTCGACGTAGGCGATCGCCGACCGCAGTTCGGCCAGCGGCCAGTGGCGGATGTCGCGCCCGCCGACGGCGACGGTGCCCGCGTCGTGCTCGTAGAAGCGCTCCAGCAGCGCGAACACCGTCGACTTCCCGGCGCCGGAGGGGCCCACGAGCGCCGTCAGACCGCCGGCGGGCACCTCGAAGGTCACCCCCCGGTGCGCCGGGGAGCGGCCTTCGAGGCGTCCGCCGTATCCGAAGACCACGTCCCGGAAGGTGACGCCGAGCGGTGACGAACCCCTGCGTGAGTGCGTGCGGCCAGTGGGCTCCCGCGGCAGCTCCTCCACCTCCCGGATGCGCCGTACCGCGGCCAGCCCGCCGCTCAGCCCCGTCCAGCCGTCGGTGAGCTGGCCGAGCGGACCCATCAGGGTGAAGAGGTAGAGCAGGAAGGCGACCAGCGACGAGACCTCCATCGCCCCGGAGACGGTCCTGGCGCCGCCGACCCCAAGTACGGCGAGGAAGGCGAACTGCACCGCCACGGAGGTCGTGACGTCGGAGACCGAGTTCCACCGGGCCACCGCCACACCGCGGTCGTGGGCCCGCCGCGCCGCCTCGGTGACCGCGGCGCTCTCGCGCTCCTCGGCCCCGCTCGCCTTGACGGTGCGGAACGCCTGCAGCGCGCGGTCCAGCGCCGACCCCATCGCGCCGACCGCCTCCTGCGCCCGGTGCTGCGCCCGCTGGATCCTCGGCATGAGCAGGGCGAGCAGGCCCAGGGCGAGGAGCACGGCGAGGAGGGTGACCCCGAGGAGGACGAGGTCCACGACCGCCATCAGCACCACGGTGCCCAGCAGGACCAGCACCCCGGTGACCGTGTCGGCGATGTTGCGGGAGAGCACGGTGCGCAGCAGCGAGGTGTCACCGGTGGCTCGCGAGAGCAGGTCGCCGGGGGTGAGCCGGTCGACGGCCTCGACCCGCAGCCGCAGCATCCGGCCGACCAGCCGCCTGCGGGCCCGCAGGACGGCGGCCTCGCCGGTGCGCGCCATCAGATACCGGCCGGCCGCCGCGAGGAACGCCCCGAGGAGGACGACGAGGGTGAGGACCACCAGCGGGCGGACGGGCGAGCGCCCGTCCGCGAAGGCGTCCACGGCGTGCTTGGCCATCATCGGCATGGCGAGGTCCGCGCCGGAGCCGAGCAGCGACAGCAGCCCTCCGGCGGCCAGCACCCGCCGGTGCGGCCGGACCTGCTCCAGGAGCAGCCGCAGCGGTGAGGGGCCGCCGGCCGGTCCCGGCTCCTCCGTCCCTTCCAGCCCCGCCGGGGTCTTTGCCGCCGCCCCCGAGGGGACCGCCGCCGCGGGCTCCACGGCCCGATCCGCCGCCTGATTCCCCGCCGGGCCCGCCGCCGAGTCCGCCGCCGGGTCCGTCGGGGTCCTCGCCTGAGTCACCCGCCCGAGTCACCGCCGTCCCCCGCGCGTACCGTCACCGTCATCAGGGGCCGCAAGCCGTCCGCATCCTGCTCCCCGACCGCCCTGCCCCCGGCCCGCACCCAGGCGTGCGCGGAGAAGGGCGGCGCGCTGCGCACCCCCGCGCACCAGTCGGGCCACACCCCCGACATCCGGCAGGCCAGGGCGATGGCGACGGAGCGCGGCAGGCAGCCGTACCAGCCGGCGCACCTGCGGCTGGTGGCGACCACCGCCTCGTACACGCGCAGGGTCTCCTCGTAGCCGGCGGGACGGGCGCCGCGGCTGACACGGGTCAGCACCCGGCGCAGCCGTCCCGGGCGCAGCCGGCTCAGCACGAGGGCCGCGACGACGGCCGTGCGCACCCGGACGCCGCCGGGGCCGGAGCCGCGGCGGGGCATGGTCATCTCGGTGGTCACGGCGCGAGGAGCTCCGCCTCGACCAGCCGGCGGGTCAGCTCCGCGACGTCCGCCTCGGCCTCGGCACGGCCGACGTCGTACTCCTCCAGCAGCCGCTCGACGGCGGCCTCCCCGTCCCGCCCCTGGGCGAGCGCATGCACCACGACGGCGCCGCACTCGTTCAACTGCCAGTAGGTGCCGCTGCGTTCGTCGAGCAGTACGGCACCGTACTCGGTGGCGGTGATGGCCACACCCTGTCTGAGCTTCACGAGACTGCCTCGCTCCTCTCGGGGTCGCGGTGGTCCTCCCCGGCCGGCCAGGCGTCCTCGGCCGTCCGCAGCCAGGTCTCGCAGGAGACCGTGGAGTCGACCGGGTACCGCTGGAGGACGGGGGAGTACGGGTCGTCGGCCAGCCGCCCGAGCCGGGCGGCGTCGACGAGCCCGCGCCGGGCCAGCAGGGAGTCCTCCCACAGCGCGCGCAGGTCGGCGGAGTGCTCGCGCAGTCCGCGCACGTCGTCGGCCGACATGTGGTCCTTGGTGGTCCGGGCCAGCAGGCGGGCGGGCACCACCTCGCGCATGGCCTCCACCAGCAGCGGCTTGTACCGCCAGGGGACGACCCGGTCCTCGACGCGGACGGCGAGGGCGGCCTCGACCACCCGGTCGTCGTAGAAGGGCGCGGCCACCGGCAGGCCCGCGGTGACGCCCACGTCCTCCAGCGCCTGGAAGCCGCGGGCGCCGACCCGGACGGTGTCGAGGTCCGTGTGCCGCCCGGGGCGGGGGCCCAGCGGCTCGGCGTGCCCGGCCGCCGAGCGGAGCTCGTCGAGGATCAGTGCCGCGGCGTCGCCGGTGAGCCAGGGCGGCAGCGACTGCCGGGGCCCCCAGGACAGCAGCGGGCCGCGGTCGGCGGGCGGCTCGTGCGTGACGGCGCCGGCCAGCCAGGCGGCGTACGAGGGGCGGGCCAGCAGGGCGCGCAGGGTGGGCCACAGGGGCCAGCCGTACTGGTGCCGCAGCGCGCCGATCCGGTTCCACGCCTTCAGCGGGCTGCCCGGGAGCAGGTCCCGGCAGGACGAGGGCAGGCCGTTGAAGAGCTCGTCGCCGCCGTAGCCGGTCAGGTGGTACCGGGAGCCGGTGGCGGCGGCGCGGCCGAGCAGCAGGTACGCCCTCGCCCGCGCGGGGGCGACGGGGAAGGGCTCGTCGAGCAGCTCCCGGGCGTTCCCCCGCAGGTCCGCGTAGAACAGCGGGGCGTCGCCGGCGGGGACGACATGGTGCTCGACGGACCGGCCGGCGTCGCGGCGGGCGTCCTCCGCCCCCAGGCGGGCCCACGTCTCGTCCTCCGAGTGGCTCTCCCGCGCGGCGACGGTCAGCAGTGCCGTCTCCCGGTCGCCCGGCGCCTCCAGGGCGAGGAAGGCGACGGAGGTGGAGTCCAGTCCGCCGGAGAGTTCGCAGCTGATCCGGGTGTGCCCGGCCAGCTGGGCGCGGACGGAGTCCGCGAGCGCGGCAGCCAGGAGGGGGGCGCCCCGCCGTGCGCCGAGCTCCGGCTCGGGGGGCCGCCACCAGCGCCACACGGTGTGGCGGGGGCCGCCGGGGCCGTCGCGCAGGCTGAGCGCGTACGCCGGATCGACCTCCTCCAGACCCCGCCACAGGGGGCGGTGCCGCAGCGGGTGCGGAACGAAGTCCAGCAGGCGCAGGGCGAGCGCGGCGTCGTCGATCCCCGCCCCGGTGAGGTGGGCCAGGAGCGCCGGCCGGTCGGAGGCGACGCGTCCGCCGGCGTACCCGGCGTGGTAGACGCGCCGGTGCCCGGAGGCCGTGCCCCGCACGCAGACGTCGTCCCCCATCCGGGAGACGACGTGGTGGAGGCCGGGCAGCCGCGCCAGCCGGCGGTGGAGGTCGGCGGTGTCGCGGGCCGGGCCGAGGATGCCGTGGAGGATGTCGTCGGGGACGCGGTACGGGCCGATCAGCACGAGGGCGTCGTCGCCCCGCGTGACCCGGCTGACCTGCCGGAAGGGGAGACGGAAGACGACCCAGGGACGCCCCGAGGGGTGGGGCACGGTCCCCGCGCCCGCCGCCTCCGCCGGGCGAAGACGCCCGGCCACGGCCTGCCCTTCGGGCGTGTCCGGGAGGACCGCGAAGAAGTCACGCAGGTGACCGGGCATCTTCTTCACCACGGGACGGTCAGACGAACCGGCGGCTGAAGTACTCCTTGTACTTGCCGACGAAGTAGCCCGCGGTCCTCTTGCGGAAGCTCCCCTGGTCGAAGAGGGCGGGCTTCACATAGGTCTTCTTCTGCTTCATGTCGTGCGCACTCTCCTTCTGGTGGCAGAACACCCGTGTACTGGTGCGAACGTTCACGCACGGTGCACGGTCTGTTGCTGGAGTGACGGACGGGATCACACTCACAGCGGTAGCAGCGGAGCCGCAACGCACTTTTGCGCCATCCTCGGTCGGCCGGCGGCATCCGATTTGCCAAAGGAACTACTTGACGCTCATATGATCGACGCCCCCGCCCAGACCGTCGGCCGGACCCGCGACCGGGTCCGGCCGACGGTCTGGGCGTGGACGAGGGCGGGGGCGGGGGCGACCGGGACCGGTCAGCGGAAGGCGCGCAGCCGGAGGCTGTTGGTGACGACGAAGACCGAGGAGAAGGCCATGGCGGCTCCCGCGATCATCGGGTTGAGCAGTCCGGCCGCGGCCAGCGGCAGGGCGGCGACGTTGTAGCCGAAGGCCCAGAAGAGGTTGCCCTTGATGGTGGACAGGGTCTTGCGGGCCAGGCGGATGGCGTCGGCGGCGGCGCGCAGGTCGCCGCGGACGAGGGTGAGGTCGCCGGCCTCGATGGCGGCGTCGGTGCCGGTGCCCATGGCCAGGCCGAGGTCGGCCTGGGCCAGGGCGGCCGCGTCGTTGACGCCGTCGCCGACCATGGCCACGGAGCGGCCCTCGTCCTGGAGGCGCTTGACGACGTCGACCTTGTCCTGGGGCATGACCTCGGCGATCACCCGGCCCCCGGAGGAGTCGATCCCCACCTCGCGGGCGACGGATTCGGCCACCGCCCGGTTGTCACCGGTCAGCAGGACCGGGGTGAGCCCGAGGGCGCGCAGCCGGGTGATGGCCTCGGCGCTGGTGTCCTTCACCGCGTCCGCCACCGCCAGCAGTCCGCGCACCTTCCCGTCCCAGGCGACGGCGACCGCGGTGCGGCCCTCCGCCTCCGCGGCGGCCCGTGCCCCGGCCAGCCCAGGGGGGAGTTCCAGGGCGCTCTCCGCCAGCAGCCGCTCCCGCCCCACGGCCACCTCGCGGCCCTCGACGACGCCCCGGACGCCGAGCCCGGCGGCGTTCTCGAAGCGCTCCACCGCGGGCAGCGCACCCGTCCGCTCCGCGGCCCCGGCCGCGATGGCCCGGGCGATGGGGTGCTCGGAGGCGTGCTCCAGGGCGCCGGCCAGGCGCAGCACCTCGTCCTCGTCCTCGCCCTCGGCGGCGACGACGTCGCGCAGTTCCATCCTCCCGGTGGTGACGGTGCCGGTCTTGTCCAGGACGACGGTGTCCACGCGCCGGGTGGTCTCCAGGACCTCGGGGCCCTTGATGAGGATGCCGAGCTGGGCGCCGCGTCCGGTGCCGACCATCAGGGCGGTGGGGGTGGCCAGGCCCAGGGCGCAGGGGCAGGCGATGATCAGGACGGCGACGGCCGCGGTGAAGGCCGCGGCCGCCCCTCCGCCGGTGCCGAGCCAGTAGCCCAGGGTGCCCAGCGAGATCAGCAGCACCACCGGCACGAAGACGGCCGAGACCCGGTCGGCCAGCCGCTGCACCGCGGCCTTGCCGCTCTGCGCGTCCTCGACCAGCTTGGCCATCCGGGCGAGCTGGGTGTCGGAGCCGACGCGGGTGGCCCGCACGACCAGCCGGCCGGAGGTGCTGACGGTGGCGCCGGTGACCGCGTCGCCCGCCGAGACGTCCACCGGCACCGACTCGCCGGTCAGCATCGAGGCGTCCACGGCCGAGGAGCCCTCGACGACGGTGCCGTCGGTGGCGATCTTCTCGCCGGGGCGGACCAGGAAGCGGTCCCCGACGGCCAGTTCGGCGACGGGGATGCGCTCCTCGCGCCCTCCGCGCAGGACGGTGACCTCCTTGGCGCCCAGCTCCATCAGGGCGCGCAGCGCCGCACCCGCGCTCCGCTTGGAGCGCGCCTCCAGATAGCGGCCGAGCAGGATGAACGTCGTCACCCCGGCCGCGACCTCCAGATACAGGGCGGAGGCGGCGTCGGCGCGGGAGACGGTCAGCTCGAAGCCGTGCCGCATCCCGGGCATGCCGGCGTCGCCGAGGAACAGCGCCCACAGCGACCAGCCCAGGGCCGCGGTGGTGCCCACCGAGACCAGGGTGTCCATGGTGGCCGCGCCGTGCCGGGCGTTCGCCCACGCCGCGCGGTGGAAGGGCAGCGCGCCCCACACCACGACCGGTGCGGCCAGGGTCAGCGACAGCCACTGCCAGTTGTCGAACTGGAGGGCCGGAACCATCGACAGCAGCACGACCGGCACCGACAGTGTCAGCGAGACCAGGAAGCGCTGCCGCAGTGAGGCGAGCTCGCGGTCGCCCTCGCTCTCCCCGGCCCCTGCCCCGGCTCCCGCCCCGGTCCCGCCGCCCTCCGGCCGCGCGGGGGCGGGCGGAGGAGGCGGCTGGGCGGTGTAGCCGGTCCTCTCGACGGTGGCGATCAGATCGTCGACGCTCACCCCGGGGGCGTGGCTGACGCGCGCCTTCTCGGTGGCGAAGTTGACCGTGGCGGTCACGCCGTCCATCCGGTTGAGCTTCTTCTCGATGCGTGCGGCGCAGGAGGCGCAGGTCATGCCGCCGATGGCGAGTTCGACCTCTTCGGCGGGGGCCTGCGTACCGGACGTCGTGGTGGTGGTCATGCTGTCTCCCGGACGGGGGCCGGACCGTGCCGGCCGCGCGGGCGCGCGGCGGTACGGTCCGACGGCGGCGGTGCGGTCGCGGGCGGTCAGGCCCGGCCGGCGAGCTCGTAGCCCGCCTCGTCGACGGCGGCGCGTACGGCCTCGTCGTCCAGTTCGCGGGTGGAGGTGACGGTCACCAGGCCGGTCGAGGCGACTGCCTTCACCTCGGTGACGCCGTCGATCCCGGAGATCTCGCTGTTGACCGCGCCCTCGCAGTGGCCGCAGGTCATGCCGGTGACCTTGTAGGTGGTGGTGACGGTGCTCATGGCTTCTGCTCCCTCGGATCAGTACGCGGAAACGCCCGACGGCCGGGCGCGTGTTCCGACACTCCCGACTTTATACCCCTAGGGGGTATTAGCCAAATGAGTCCGGACTCCGGCCCCGTCCGGCTCCCCGGAAAACCGGGGGTGGCCCGCTCCGGGGCCGGTAGGGTGCGGCGGACGATCACCGAGGGGCGGGACGACGGCATGGCGTGCGCGGAGTGCGAGGACAGGGCGAACGGGGAGCGCTGCGGAGAGGGAGGGGGCGCGGCGGCCGGAAGGCGCTGCCCGGCGTGCGGCGACACGGCACCACCGCCCGCCGCATCCGCTCCGCCCGCAGGAGAGGACGCGCCCGCCGGGAAGGAAGCGCCCGCGGGGCAGCCCTGGTGGGTGATGACGGACGAGGAGCTGCGGACGGTGGAACGCATCCGCCGGGAGCAGGGGGAGTCTCCGTATCTGCGCTGGCAGTCCACCCGGACCCTGGCGACCGTCACCGTCGCGCTGCTGGGGGTGGTCGTGGCCTCGGACCTGTTCGCGATCCTCGCCGGGTCCCGGTTCGCAGGGCTCCTGAAGGAGGGGGCGGATTCGTCGTGGTACGGCTCCACCGGGGCCCTGGAGAGCGCGGAGTCGCTGTACTTCGCCGTCGGTGTGGTCCAGTTCGCCGCGATGGTGGCGGCGGGGATCCCGTTCCTGATGTGGTTCCACCGCTCCCGGCTCAACGCGGAGACCTTCGACGCCGCGAGCCAGCGGATGAGACCGGGCTGGGCGATCGGCGGATGGTTCGTGCCCGTCGTCAACCTCTGGTTCCCCAAGAAGATCGCCAACGACATCTGGGACGCCAGCACCCCGCCGGGACCGGACGGCGCCGTCCGCGAGCGCCTTCCCGGCGGACTGCTCAACTGCTGGTGGCTGCTGTGGCTGCTCACCTGGGCATCCGGCCGGTTCGCGTCCCGCAGGTACGCGGACGCGCAGACCTTCGAGGAACTCGGGAGCGCTGTCTCCTCCTACCTCTTCGCCGACGGGGTCGACCTCCTCGCCGCCGTGCTGGCGATCCTCGTCGTCCGCAGGATCACCGCCATGCAGCACGCCCTCCAGGAGCACCGCGTGGCCCTCGCCGCGACTCCGGTCTGACCGCCCGCCGCGCCCGCCCCGACGGTGCTCCCGGAGGGCGCGCCGGGCGGCGGAGAGGACGGAGAAGGGCCGCGCCCGCCGGTGGGCGGGCGCGGCCGGAAAGGTGCCGCATGGCGGCGGCCCGGAGGCCGGACGGGCTCCGTCAGCCCTCGCTGACCTCGCGGTCGACCCGGCCGGCGGCGTCCTCGGTGACCCTGCCCCGCGGCCGCTCGTAGATGTCCGGGATGCCGTCGTGGTCCTCGTCCCGGTTCTCCTCCTCCCACAGCCGCTTGTAGCGGGCGTCGCGGAACTTGAGGAAGACCGCGGCGGCCACCGCGGCGGCCAGCGAGCCGATCAGGACCGCCGCCTTGACCTGCTCGGCGACCTCGGCGCCGGCGAAGGCCAGCTCGCCCACCAGCAGGGAGACGGTGAAGCCGATGCCGGAGAGCAGCGCGACGCCCACCACGTCCGCCCACTCCAGGTCCTCGCTGAGCCGGGCGCGGGTGAAGCGGGCGGCCAGATAGGTGCCGCCGAAGACGCCGAGGAGCTTGCCCGCGAACAGGCCGAGCATCACGCCCAGCGCCTCGGGCTGGCGGAAGGTGTCCCCCAGCGCGTCGCCGGAGACGCTGACGCCCGCCGCGAAGAGCGCGAACACCGGCACCGCGAAGCCCGCGGACAGCGGCCGCACCAGGTGCTCGATCCGCTCGGCGGGGGACTCCTTCTCGGTGGGCCAGCCCTCGCTGCCCTTGGCCGGGATCACCCGCAGCAGCATGCCCATCGCCACACCGGCGATGGTGGCGTGCACCCCGCTGGCGTGCATCAGCGCCCAGATGACGACGCCCAGCGGCACGTACACGTACCAGCCGCGCACCCGCAGCTTCTGGTGGAGGAACCAGAACACCACCAGCCCGGCCAGGGCCCCGCCCAGGGCGGGCAGGTTCAGCGCGGAGGTGTAGAAGACGGCGATGACGAGGATCGCGCCGAGGTCGTCGACGATGGCGAGGGTGAGGAGGAAGGCCCGGATGCCCGACGGAAGGTTGGTGCCGATCACGGCCAGCACGCCGAGGGCGAAGGCGATGTCGGTGGCCATGGGGATCGCCCAGCCGTCCATCTGACCGCCGCCCGCCGCGTTGACCGCGACGTAGAACAGGGCGGGCACCACCATGCCGCACACGGCTGCGACCACCGGGAGCGCGGCGGCCGCCGGGCGCCGTAGCTCACCGAGGAGCAGTTCGCGCTTCAGCTCGATGCCGGCGACGAAGAAGAAGATCGTCAGCAGGCCGTCCGACGCCCAGTGCCCCACGGACAGGTCGAGGTGGAGGGAGGGGATGCCGAAGTGGAAGTCGCGGACGGACTCGTACAGGTTCCCCCAGGGAGAGTTCGCCCACACCAACGCCACCACCGCGGCGGCCAGCAGCAGCATCCCGCCGACGGTCTCGGTGCGCAGCGCCTCCAGCAGGAACCGGCGCTCCTGGAACGACGGCAGCCCGAAGAGGGAGGTGCGCTCTTTGGGGGCGTTGGACATGGAGTGACCTCCCGGGGTCGGTTTCGGGGTACGTGGACAACGTCGCCGACCAGACTTCCCGGCACACCATTAGTGATCTTGATTGTCATACCACCGTACCCACAACCTGCTGTTTCCGCGCAAGAGCGGATCCGTGCACGACTGCGCGGGTACCGTCGGGTAATGCCCGGCAACTCCCGGTCCATGTCGGCGAATGCCCCGGCCGCCCCGGTTTCGCCGGTGACGGTGATCACACCGCCCTCCGCCGCGGCGACCGGACGGGATCCTTCCCCGAGGCACGCCCCGCCACCCCTGCCACGGCGGCCGCGCCCCTCCCTTAGTCTGTGCCGGTGGCCCGGCCGTACGGCCGGGGGCGGGCGGAACGCGGCGCGGAAAGGGGCGGTTGCACCGATGAGACGCGGTGGGATCCCCGGCTCCTTCCTCGGCGGCTACGCGGAGCTGCTCACCGAGATATCCCGGACCGGGCGGCTGCCGCGCCGCGCCGAGCTGGACGCCTTCCGCGAGATGGGCGAGCGGGTCGCCGAGCAGGGCTACGGCCTGCGCGAGCTGGTCGGCCTCTACCTCGCCGAGACCCGCCGGCTGTGGGGCGCGCTGCCGGGCATCGCCCGGTCGGCCACGGCCGCGGAGCGGGCCCGCACCGGAGACGCCCTGCTGGCCGCGGTGGAGGCCGCGGTGGCCGCGCTGGGGGAGGGGCACGAGCGGGCCCAGCGGCTTGCGGTGCGGCAGGAGGAGGCCGAGCGCCGCGAGTTCGTGGACGACCTGCTCTACGGCCGCAGCGACCTGGGCCGGCTCGCCGAGCGGGCCCAGCGCTTCGGCCTGCGGCTGGCCCGCGCGCACGCGGTCGCCGTGGCCCTGGGCACCGAGAAGTACGACGACGTGCACCCCACCGTGCGCCGCATCGAGCGCGAGCTGGTGGGCCGCTTCGGCGAGCGCGACGTACTGCTCGCCACCAAGGACGGGCGGCTGGTGTGCATCGCGGCCAGCTCGGACAAGTCCGTCCTGAAGGTCTTCGCCCGGCTCGCCGAGGACCCAGGCCCGGGCTACCCCGCCGCCGAGCGGGTGGCGCTCGGCCGCTCCCACAGCGGCCCCAGCGGCGTGGTGCGCTCCTACGAGGAGGCGCTGGGGGCGCTGGACCTCGCCGACCGGCTCGGCCTGGACGGGGTCCGGTTCAACGCGGCGGAGATGCTGGTCTTCCCGGTGCTGCTGCGCGACCGCGCGGCGATGGCCGACCTGGTGCGCACCGTGCTGGGGCCGCTCACCCAGGCCCGCGGCGGGGCCGCGCCGCTGTTGGAGACCCTGTCGGTGTGCTCGGCGGCGGGCTATGTGAACGCGGAGGCCGCTCGCCGGCTGGGAGTGAGCGTGCGGACCCTGTCGTACCGGCTGGCACGCATCCGGGAGCTGACCGGCTACGACCCCGGCGACGGCCTCCAGCGCTACACCCTGGAGACCGCCGCTATGGGCGCCCGGCTGCTGGGCTGGCCGGAGAAGCCGCTGTAACCGCTCGCGGATCCCCGCCGGTCGCCGGACCGCCCGGTCGGACCGCCGCGCCGCCTCCACCCGGCTCCGCCCGGCTCCGTCCACCTCCGCCCACCTCCGCCCGGGGGCCGGGCAACGGCTTCCGCGCCGGTGGTTCCCTCCGGTTGCCGGACGTAAGCACGGCGTAAAGATTGCCGGATCCTGGCAATGTGCGACCCGCCGACGGACTGTCAGCATGAGGTCACGCCGCGACCGGTACGGGGGTGGAAAGATGAGCGAGTTCATGCGTGTGGCCATGGGCTTCCCCGCCAATCTGTTCGGGTTCGGACTTGTGGTGGTGCTCGTCTACTGGCTGACGGTGCTGGTCGGAGCGGTTGGCGTCGATGCCCTCGACGGGGGTGAGGGCATCGACGCCGACCACTGCGACCACTCCGGCACCGGCCCTGCCACCGGCCCCGCGGCGGTTCTCGCGGCTGCCGGACTCAGCGGCGCACCGGCTTCCGTCTCCCTGTCGCTCCTCATCTCGATTGCCTGGTTCGCATCACTGAGCGGTGCGGCGGCGGTCGAGCGGACCGGCGGGGGAGGCCCGGCGCGCCTGCTGGTCCTGCCGGCCGCGCTGCTCGCCGCCTGGGGGCTGACACGGCTGCTGATCCGCCCGCTGGCCCGGCTGGTGCCGCGCGAGACGGGTACCAGCCACCGCGACCTCGTCGGCCGGGTGTGCACCATCCGCACCGGCCACGTCAGCCACCGCTTCGGGCAGGCCGAGATCACCGCCGACGACGGCTCGGCCCATCTGGTCCAGGTCCGCGCCCGGTGCGAGGACGCCGCGGGCCTGGCCGCCGGAAGCACCGCGCTGGTCTTCGACTACGACCCCGACGGCGGCTTCTTCCACGTCATGCCCTGCGACCCCGTACTGGACCCCGGTCCGGACGCCGGCCGCCCGCCGCGCTGAACCCCCGCGCGCCCGCGGCGGGCCCGTCCACCGGACCCCAAGCACACGACCTCACGAAGGACCCCACCTCCATGGACGTCATCTCCACGGGCCTCGGCGTGCTCATCGCCGTGCTCCTGCTCATGGGCATCGCCCTGCTGATCGTGGTCAGCCGCCTGTTCCGCAAGGTGGAACAGGGCAAGGCGCTGATCGTCTCCAAGATGCGCAAGGTCGACGTGACCTTCACCGGCACCGTCGTGCTGCCGGTGCTGCACCGGGCCGAGGTGATGGACATCTCGGTGAAGACCATCGAGATCGCCCGCACCGGCGGCGAGGGCCTGATCTGCCGGGACAACATCCGCGCCGACATCCGCATCTCGTTCTTCGTCCGCGTCAACAAGACCGTCGAGGACGTCATCAAGGTCGCCCAGGCCATCGGCACCGAGCGCGCCAGCGACCGGACCACGCTCCAGGAGCTGTTCAACGCCAAGTTCTCCGAGGCCCTCAAGACCGTCGGCAAGCAGCTGGACTTCGCCGACCTCTACACCAAGCGCGACGAGTTCCGCGACCGGATCATCGCCGTCATCGGCACCGACCTCAACGGCTACAGCCTGGAGGACGCGGCGATCGACTACCTGGAGCAGACCCCGCTCAGGCAGCTCGACGGGAACAACATCCTCGACGCCCAGGGCATCCGCAAGATCACCGAGCTGACCGCCGTCGAGCACGTGCGCACCAACGAGTTCCAGCGCAACGAGGAGAAGGAGATCACCCGGCAGAACGTCGAGGCACGCGAGGCCGTCCTCGAACTCGAGCGCCGCCAGGCCGACGCCGAGATCCGCCAGCAGCGCGAGATAGAGACCGTGCGCGCCCGCGAGGAGGCCGAGACCGCCCGCGTCCAGGCCGAGGAGCGCCTGCGCGCCCACACAGCGCACCTGAAGACCGAGGAGGCCCTCGGCATCCAGAACGAGAACCGCGAGCGCGAGATCGCCGTCGCCAAGCTCAACCGCGACCGGGTCGTGGCCATCGAGAACGAGCGCATCGAGAAGGACCGCCTGCTGGAGGTCATCGCCCGCGAGCGCGAGACCCAGTTGCGCCGGATCGCCGCCGACAAGGAGGTCGAGGCCGAGAAGCGGGACATCGCCGACGTGATCCGCGAGCGGATCGCGGTGGAGAAGACCGTCGCGCAGCAGGAGGAGGAGATCAAGAAGCTGCGCACCGTGGAGGAGGCCGAGCGCGAGCGCCAGGCGCTGATCATCGCCGCCGAGGCCCAGGCCCAGGAGCGGCTGGTCAAGGACATCAAGGCGGCCGAGGCCGCCGAGCAGGCAGCCGGGCACCGGGCCGCCGAGGAGCTGACGATGGCCGAGGCGCGCCGCAAGGCCGCCGAGATGGACGCGGCCGCCGCCGTACGCCTGGCCGAGGGCCGCAAGGCCGAGGCGGCCGCGGCCGGGCTCGCCGAGGCCGAGGTCCAGGAGCGGATGGCCGACGCCATCGCCAAGACCCGCCGCGCCGAGGCCGAGGCCGAGCGCGAGCTCGCCCTGGCCCAGGCCGACGGGCTGCGCGAGAAGCTCAAGGCCGAGGCCGAGGGGCTCACCGAGAAGGCCGGCGCCATGGCCCGGCTGGACGAGGCGGGCCGGGAGCACGAGGAGTACCGCCTGCGGCTGGAGGCGGAGAAGGAGATCCGCATCGCGGACATCGACGTGCAGCGGCAGATCGCCGAGTCCCAGGCGACCCTGATCGCCACCGGGCTGGAGAACGCCAACATCGACATCGTCGGCGGGGACTCGGTCTTCTTCGACAAGCTGGTGGGCTCCATCGCAGCCGGCCGCAGCGTCGACGGCTTCGTCAACCGCAGCGAGACCGTCCGGGCCATGGCGGGCGGCTGGCTCGACAAGGAGAACTCGACGTTCACGCACGACCTGACCGCCATGACCGCGGGGCTCGGCGCCGCCGGGCTGCGCGACCTGACCCTGGCCGGCCTGCTGGCGAAGCTGGCCGCGGGGGGCGGCCCCCAGGCCCCGGAGCTGGCCTCCCTGCTGGACGCGGTACGCGGCTCGGGCGTCGCCGACCTGCCGCTGTCGGCCCTGGCCGGAGGGGCGGACGGCGCCGCGGCCCGTACCCGCGCCGCCGCGC
>NZ_JBKJFM010000097.1:0-23624 GCF_046614825.1 Streptomyces nanhaiensis | reverse complement strand
GTCCGTAACGTCCTCGACGACCAGTGCCGACAGCCCGGAAAACACCGTCCCGATAAGAAAATTGACATCCATCACGAGATCATCGCGGATGGCTACTCGGCGTCACCACCGACTACGGGCCAGAGCCGAACGTTTGACAGACCCCGGCGTGGCAGGACAGCGGGCACGTGTTCACCACGGTGCAGGGCGGGCCGATCGACCCGACCAACCTCACTCGCGCCTTCATCACGCTCCTCCGCAAGGCTGGCCTCCGCCGCATCCGCTTCCACGACCTCCGCCATTCGACCGCGACCCTGCTTCTGGAGCAGGGCGTCGAACTCGTCGTGATCAAGGAACTCCTAGGCCACGCCCACATCGGCGTCACCGCCACCGTCTACGCCCACGTCCGACTCCGCCTCCAGCGCAACGCCATCGACACTCTCAGCACCGCGCTCAGCAGTGGTGGGATCACCGAGACGGCCAGCTCCAATGGCGATGAGCCGCCACCTTGCACCGTCCTTGTCCGCTGACGTTGCCGTCAACTACTGCCGTCAGGCGGTCTCATTGGGCACTACCCACCAAGTGGCGATTCGCGAGTGAAAGCAAGGTCGCGGGCTATAGGGAGAGGGGGCAGGTCATCGACCTGCCCCCTCTCGCGATTTACCGCACCCGCCTGCGGAGGTTATTCACCCACGGTGAATCGCCAATCCCACAGAGGTTCCCTCTGGAACCGCGCTAGAACCTCTCCATATTCGATGAGTTCACCGTAATTCGTATCCAGCAAGCCTGATAGCCCCTGGATTACCTCGCCCAGGAGATCGCGAATGCAAGACACTCCCGGGTATTCAAGCGTGATCGCCTGAAACTCGCCGATCTTCTGGCGAATCTCATCCACTTCTTCCTCATCGAATTCATCGAGGACATCCCCGGACGCGTCTACGCCGAAGCTGCATTCTCCCCGATCCAGCCGATCGAAGGTTTCACCCTCGCTGTAGGCACCAGCCTTCTGCAGACGAGCCACGATGCGCTGATGGCTCCCTGGGGGACTGAGGAGAACGATGGTAGGGCGCATGGATCTTCCTGTCGTGACGGGTGCTGATGACGCATCTTGGACTACGGAGCCAAGACATCCAGCAGGACATTCTTGTCGCGAGTGACCATGATGCCGGCCTGCTCAAGACTCTTGATCACGCTTCCTCGCCCTTGCGGGAGGTATACGATGACCGGATAATCCGTCAGACTCTGAGTTCTCAAAGCCTGCTTCAGCGCTCCCTTACCCGAACCCGTTTTGACCTGAACCACGGCGTTCCTGGTCACGATGTCGAAATCCGTGAGCACTTGGCCATCCGCGCCGACAATATCGACTCCCTGCGCCCGGACGTGTCCCGGATAGCGTGCGTTGATGTCGTCAACCAGGTCGGGAACGAGGGGATCGTCTCCCTTTCCGATCACATGCGTTGGGCACCCATTGCTATTGTGAACGAGGACCGGCGTCTCCCCCGCCAGCACATAGTACGTGTGCAGGTCGGCGACGGTGAGGTTGTGGACTGTGGCCTGCTGGGTCCAGCGCTTGACCGCAGTGATCTGGATGTGGGTGCCGGCGCTGGTGCGCAGCCACTGGCCAGGCTCCAGGTCGGTGGCGTCGATCCACTCGCCCAGTTCGGGGACCCAGAAGGGGTGACCGTCGGTCGCCGTGACCGAAGCGGTCCTGTCGCCCTTCTCTCCGTCGATGTCGACGGTGACCTTCACCAGGTGCTTGGCGTCCCTGCCGGTGATCTCCGCGGTCACCTCCCGAGCCGCGATCTCACCGGTTTCGGGGTCGGTGGCGAGGACCTTGTCGCCGATGTCGACATCCTCGATGGCCTTCGTATTGCCGTCCGCCATGAGGACCGCAGTGCCCGGGACGAAACTGTTCGGTGTCGGGCAGCTTCCGGCGGCTGCGGCCGCATCCTCGAACCTGTCGGCTTCTCTGCCCTTTTTCGCCCAGGTCGTGAACCCTGAGATGATCTTGCCCAGCAGGCCCCACACCCGTGCGCCGAGCGCGACCCCCTTCTCCCAGTTCCAGGGAACGCCGTATTTGACCGCCAGTTTGCTGACCAGTCCGCCGGCGAAAGTGGTGGCGATGTTGACGATCGTGGCACCGCAGGCACCGAGGGAACCGGTGGTGAAACAGTCCAGGGCGTCGGTGATGCCGAGTTCGTCCGCGGCGATCTTGGCTATTTCCTTGGCGGCCATGACCGCGCGCTGTTTCGCGGCGTTGGCCGCGGCCCTGGCTCTGTCCGCCTTCTGCTGTGCCGGCGAGTTGACCTGCGCCCAGTACTGGTGGAAGCTCTGGCTGCGCCAGAGCAGGGCACGCTGGTAGCTGGCCGGATCACGCTTGATGCGGTTCTGCAGGACTTGGGCGTTTCCGTAGCCGAGACCCGTGGCGTCGTCGTAGATCATCAATCCCGTCGGGTCGGAGAACGACACGGGATTGTTGTTGCTGTAGGCGTAGCCGTTGATCTGCTGGGGGTCGGTGAAGTCGATCAGGGGGTCCGCGGAGATGAACCGCCCGTTCTCCGGTTCGTACTCGCGTGCGCCGATGTGTGTCAGGCCGGTCGACTTGTCCACGGGCTTGCCGAGGAACCCCTTGTCGTCCATCCAGGGCTGGGAAGCGTTTCCGCGTTCGGCACCGAAGGGGTCCATCCGGCGGCGGGTCGTCTCCCCCGTGGCCGCGTCGATCGCGATCTCGGCGGTGCCGTGGTGGTCGGAGGCGAGGAAGCGCACACCGTCCCCGGTGCGCATCGCCACCGTCCGGTCGCCGAAACTGTAGTAGCGCGTGCCCGTGATCGCCTTGGTCGTGGCGTCCAGCCGCAGTTCCATGCCGGGCAGGTAGAAGGTGGTGGCGTCGGGCTCCTTGCGGAGGATCCGGTCGCCGGCCGCGTCATAGGCGAAGGCGGACTCCTGAGTGCCCTGGACCGCCCTGGTCAGTCTGCCCTCGGCATTCCAGTCGAGGTCCTGGGTGTTCCCGTCCAGGACGCGTCTGTCGGTGTTGCCGACCTCGTCATAGGCGAAGGTGTCCTGTGAGCGGACCGCGGGGCCCTGGCCACCGGCGGCGGTGTCCTGGACGACCTTGGTGAGCATGTGCGGACCACCGTCGCCGGCCTCGCCCGGGGTGCCGTCCTGGTCCTGGTCTCCGTAGAAGTAGGTCCGGGTGATGTCACCCGCGCCTCCGACACCGTGGATGGTCTGCCTGCTGCGGTTTCCGGCCGCGTCGTAGGAGAAGGAGTGCCAGTAGGCCGCCGCGCCGCCGATGGTGCTTGCCGACGGGCCTCCGGCGCAGGCGGCATTGGTCCTGCCCGAGCCGACAGCGCCGTCGGATGTGTTGGAGGTGGACCACGCCTCGGCCAGTCGCCGTTGCCAGTCGTAGGTGAAGCACTGGGTGTCGGTCTGGCCGCCGGTCGGGGTGTCGGCGACAGCCGTGACGTTGCCGGCCTGGTCGTAGGTGTACCGGGCGTCGTAGGTACCGACCGACGCGCCTTCGCGGACGACCTGGGAACGGGTGAGGCGATCGGTTCCGCGCTCGTACTCGTACCTCAGCCACACCTTCTTGTCGGTCGGACCGCCAGTGGTCAGTTCCAGTTCCTCGAGCTGACTGATGGTGGTGTATCGGGCGGCGTTCACATAGGTGGTGCCGAGTGAGGTCCTCGTCTGCGTCACGCGCTGCAGGTCGTCGTAGACGTGGGAGACGGTCTCGGCGGGCAGCCCGCCGGCAGCGGGTATCCGTGTCGACTGGAGGGTGCCGTCGCGGTTGTACTGGAATCCGTACTCATAGGTACCGTTGAGCTCCGGAGCTGCGGTGCCCGTGAGGTTGTGGCGGATCCTGGTCGGCTGGTACATCTCGTCCAGCTCGGAGATGATCGTGCTGGACTGGACGGCGCCGTCCGCGTAGCGGTACGTCCCGTACAGCTTGCCCTTGGCGAGCCTGTCGTACGTCGAGACGGTCAGTTTGGTGCCGGTGTCCGGCTCCCCCTCCCACGTGGACAGGGTGCGGCCGATGGCGTCGTACTTGGTCGAGATCTTCTTGCCACGCGCGTCGGTGGTGGAGATCAGACGGTCGAGGACGTCGTAGGCGTAGCGGGTGGTCCCGGTGTCCGGGTCATCGGCTTCGATCTTGCGGCCCAGCTGGTCGTAGGTGTACGTCCAGGTGTTGCCGGCCTGGTCCCTGACGGTCTTGAGCTGTCCCGCGGGGGTGTGGGCGTAGCGAACGGCCTCGTAGTCGGCGGTCGTGCCGCCGGGCAGGGGTTCGTCACCCTTGTAGCGGCGGACCTCCTTGGTGCGGCCGCGCGCGTCGGTGATGGCGGTGGTCGGCGCCTGGCCGGCGGGCGGGTCGGTGTGGACCCGGTCACCGCCGTGGGCGTAGGTCGTGCGCCACTTCTCCTCGCCTGCGACGCGGAAGATCTCGGCGGTCTTGCGTCCGGCACCGTCGTACTCGATGACGGTCTGGGCTCCGACGCCTCCCTCGGAGGGGTCGAACAGCTGGTCCTGGGGTTCCTGGGTTGTGTAGTAGTCGGTGTTCGTCTTCTTGATGGCGCCCAGGCCGTTGTAGAAGGTGTCGGCGATCATGCGGCCGCCGTCGGGGCCTTCGGTCTGCTCCTGGCGAGGTCTGAGCAGACCGTCGTAGAGGGTGTACTCGGTGTTGTAGGTGTTGTCGTTGCGGATCTTCTGGGTCCGGACGGCGACCGGAGCATCCTTGCGGACCAGGTAGTCGTACTTGATGGACGGCGTGAAGTCGGATGCCTTCGGACGGTCGGGGAGCCACACCGATGCGAGGCGGCCCAGAGCGTCGTAGGCGAGGTCGGTGCGCTTGCCGTTGTTGTCCACCTGCGCGGTGGGAAGGCCCCATGCGGGTGCGTACTCGGTGACGGTGGTCCAGCCCAGTGGGTTGGTCTCGGCCTTCTTCGCCGTCAGGCCGTCGGTCTCCTCGTAATCGATGGTGGTGGAGGTTCCCGCGGCGTCGGTCACCTTCGTGGGGCGGCCGTAGGCGTCGAAGTCCGTGGTGGCGGACTGGGTGACGGTGCGGTAGGTCGGTGTGGTCCCGTCGTGGGAGGCGAGCTTCTGAACTTTGGTGGTGTCGCCCTTGGTCGGGGCTTCTCCGAGTCCCTTGCCGTCGTAGAAGGTCAGGTCATCGGAGATGACCTGGGTCTTGCGGTCCACCGTCGTGTCGCAGGAGACGGCGACCTTCTCCACCCGCGAGACGGCTTCCAGGATGTGCAGTCCGTCGTTGTCGGCGTAGCTGGTGCGGGTGCACTGGTTGTCGCCGGCTACGCCGACCTCGCCGTAGTCGTCGGTTTCGGTCAGACGGCCGTGCTCGGTGTCGTAGCGGTTGGTGCTCTTGGTCTGCTGTCTGCCGCCGCCTTCGAGCATGGTGTATGTGGTGGTGGTCCCCGGGCGGACGTACCACGCCCTGGTGGTGCCCCAGCTTCTCGCCCTGGTGGCCGTGTTGTGCTTCCAGGCGGTGTTGATGCTCTTGGTGGTGGTCCTGTCGGCGGTGTATGCGCCGTTGTAGGTGATGGTCTCGATCTCGAAGCCGGACAGCTCCTCGGGATCGGAGTGCGTGTCACCCTCGGAGTCTGTGACCGGGTCACCGATGCCGCGCAGGAAGGTGTGCTCCGTGCGGGTGTTGGAGGGGCTGTCGGTGCCGTCGGACTTGGTGACGCGGACCTTGCCGTAGCCGCGCCAGTCGCTGCGGGTACGGTACTCGCCGTCGGTGATGCCGTCGGGCTTCGGAGTCTTCCAGCCGGCCCCGCCGAGGTAGGTGTAGTCGGTGACCATGTCCGGTGCGCCGCCGGTCAGGTCGGTCTCGGTGACGCGGTCGACGACGTACTTGTGGAACCAGTCGGTGACCGGTTCCTCCTCACCCGGTGGGTTCCACTTGACCGGGTAGCAGCGTCTGGTGGAGGAGTCGGCCGCCGGCAGGGTGCTCTCCGAGCAGTCGGCCGGTGCGTAGGAGACGCTCAGGTGCCCTCCGGTGTCGTTCTCGACACCCGCGAGTCGGAACCGGTTCATCGGTTGGATGTTGTCGCCCGTCTTGTCCACCCGGTTGGGCAGCTTCCGCCCGTGGATCTTGACGGAGGGCATCGAGGCGCTGGACGAGCCGACGTGCCCGGTGTGGTCGATGGTGTTCAGCCACAGTGTCCTGGAGCCGTCGCCGTTGTCTGTGAACTCATGGGTGAACTTCCAGGAGTCCACGGTGCTGTAGCCGGTGCCGGACCGGATCTGGGTGGTGACCGAGTTCAGTTTCTTGCGGGTCCAGAACGTCGGAGAGTTCTGGCCAGGACACTTGGAGTCAGCCTTGCAGTTGCGGTCCCAGGGCACGTCCGGCCAGCGGCTGGCGGTGGCGTCGGTGAGGTCGCCGGGCTCGCATTCCTCGGCCGTGCCCATGCAGCGTTCGCCGGTGCTGAAGACGATTCGGGCCGGGGCGGCGGTGCTGTGGACCTGCTCATGGCGCTGGCCGTAGTCGATTCGCTTGAGGTAGCCGCCGCGGATGTACGGTTTTCCGTTCTCGGTGGTCTTCAGGCCCTGGGTGTAGTAATTGGTCTCCCGGCCGTAGTAGAAGGACATCACGTTGCCGTGCGTGTCCTTCACATAGTCCAGGTTCCAGCGCCACGCCTGGTCGCAGTAAGCCTCGGCGAACGTCGCCTTGTAGCAGGGTTCGCCCTCGTCGTCGCCGTAGACCGGAACGGTCCAGGTCGAGCTGGTCTCCTCATCACCGGAGGTCCAACCGGGGAGCCGGTCCAGGCCGAAGTGGTACTCGGTGCCGTCCGTGGTGGTGATCCGCCAGTGCTCGCCGTTGTCGTCCTCGTTGGCGCCGTCGGTCAGCAGTTCGACCTTGGAGTCGTCGTCCGAGCTGATCCGCCACTTCTTGGTCGTGTCGTCCAGGACCAGTTCGCCCGAGGGGCCGCCCGCGATCTGGATGGTGGCGTTGTGGTGCGCCCAGCACTGGTCGCCGTTGGTCTCGGCGTGGCCGTCGTCGGCACACGCCTTGTAGCGGCGTTCGATGAATCCCGGTTCATAGCCGAAGCCCTGGCCGATCCACGACCCCTGGTTGTTGGTGGTCGCCGTCTGACCGTCGACGGACTGGGAGTTGTAACCGAAGGCGACGGGGGGAACGAGCCCTCCGGGAACCGGTGGCGTGCGCAGTGGGTAGTTCCAGTTGAAGGCACCTGAGGAGTTGGACACGCTCCACTCGGCCGAGGGCGAGAGAGGGGTGGCTCCGTAACTGCCCTGGTCGGATCCCTCGTCGGCGGTGGCCGCCAGCAGCATCCCGGCGCCGGAAGGGGCGGCTCTGTCCACTGTGAGTTGTGTGCGGTGGCCCTTCGCCGAGGGAGCGACCGGAACGTCGGCCGTCAGCGTCCGCGCTTCGGTGTCGTTGGTGCCGTCCAGCTCACGCGGCGTTGAGCACTTCTTCTTCTCCGGGGTGTCGAGCAGGCAGCCCGGGTACTGCACAAGGCGCAGCCGGGAACCGTAGCCGCCGCCGTAGGCGTCGGCGAAGCCGGAGTAGTCCAGTTGCAGGCGTGCCGAACCCTGCTCGTTCCGACTGTCGGCACGAGTCACACGGAGCAGCACACCGTCGATGCCGGCCGCGTCGGTCTTCTTGCGGCTGACGACCTCCACGGTGACTGAGTCCGGCGTGGAGTTGGCCGTGGTGCCCTTCTTCGGCGGGCCGACCTTGAGCGGCAGGCGATCGGCCTCCTCGGGTTTCCGCCCGATCCGTATGCGTTCGGTGCCCGCTCTGGGCCACTCGGCTTCAGCCGGTACCTTGGCCCAGGCTTTCTCTACCGGGTTGGCCTTGCGCGGCTTGTAAGTGGCGTTCTCTCCCCGCACAGGCTCGTCGTAGTTCCGCAGTTCAGAACGTCCGAGGTCCTCGGCTTCGCTCTGCGGGACGTACTGCGGCAGCAGGCCGACGGTGAGCGCCACACCGAGCGCGATGATCACATGGCGTCGGTAAGCGCGTCGCCGAAACGGTACATTGGGCCAAAACCGGACGGGCGTGGGCATGGCTGCTCCGGGAGTCCAAAGTCGAGGAATTCAGGGAAACGGGTGCTGGGCACAGGGGTGGGCGGACCTGACATCCGCCCACTCCTGTGCGGGTCATGTGTCCGACAGGCTCGTTCCGGAGGCGAGTCCGGCTACTGTGCCGATCGCTCCCGAGTCCAGAGCGCCCTGGTAGACACGGACTTCGTCGATGGCACCGGAGAAGTGTTCTCCTCCCGTGGTGCCTGTCAGTTTCCGGCCCACCTGGAGGCTCGTGGTGGAGAGGTCCCAGGTGTTGCGCCACATGGCTTGGGCTCCGGCCAGCTGCCCGTTGACGTAGAGGCGGACCCCGCCGAACACCGCGTCGTAGACCAGCGCCAGGTGGTCGCCGTCGCCCTCCGCGCTGGGGAGGGCTCCCGCGTCCACAGCGGTGGTGACCACAGGCTCCGTGCCGTCCGGTGCGGTGCCGTCCTTGCTCGTCAGTTCGAGCTGCCAGCGGTCGTCGGCCTGGGAGTAGCGTACGAGCGCAGCGTTTCCTTGGCTGCCGGACAGTGCGAGTACCGTCTGGTCCCGAGTGGCACCGAGAGAGGCCAGCCGTACCCGGGCGGTGGCGGTGAAACTGCCCTCGGCCGACTGCAGGCCCGGGGCCCGGGTCCCATGCCCGGTCACTCCGTCCAGGGTCAGGTGTCCGTCGCCCCACAACGCGTCGGGGACCGGCGGCCCTGCGGCGCAGTCGGGGTCCAGGTCCACGTCGCAGTTGGTCTCCGCCGGGGTGTAGATGGCCGCGTCCCCTGCCAACGTGAGGCCCAGACCAGCCGGATCGCCGGAGGCCTTGGGGTCCCAGTCGGGGGAGACTCCGTCCTGGGCTTCGTCCAGCCCCCAGTATGCGAGTTGCTTGGCGGGGAGGCCGCCCAGTTCGTGGCCCTCTCCGGCGGCGATCACTCGGTCGTACAGTTTGACGTCCGCGACCGTGCCCTTGAGGTGTGCGGTGGGGCCCGACAGGGATAGTTCACGGCCGATCTGCAGTCCGCCCTGGGCCTTCCACAGAGTCCGGCGCGCTTGGATGTCGTTCTCGACCAGCATGCCGTTGACGTAGAGGCGCAGTTTCCCCTCGTCCCCGTCGTAGACACCGATGAGGTGCGTCCAGGTCTTGGCGCGGACGATGCCGCCGGATGCCTTCCAGGAGCCCATGCTCTCCAGCCCGGTGACGGGGATGCGGAAGGACCAGGACTTGGTGACCTCGTCGTAGCCCAGAGCGAAGCCCGGTTCGGCGGTGCCGTCCTGGCTGACGACGGTCATCGTGCGGTCGGGGATCTCGGGCAGGTAGATCCAGGCGCCGACGGAGAAGGTCTCGTCGGTGTCGACCACGGGTTGTTCGGTGCCCAGGTAACCGTTCGGGGTGCCGTCCAGGGATGCCGCGGGGTCGTTCGGTCCGTGCGGCCCCTGTGCCCCGAAGGTCACTCCGGAGCCCGCCCTGGCGGGCGGGGTGCCGACGTTACCCGTCGCCTCACTATCGTCACCGACGGACAGACCCCAGCCTGGCTGAACCGGAATGCCCCCGGCATCAAGGTCGTCGACCACAAGGAAATATTCGCCGATCCCTCCGCGCTGCCGGTCTTCAACTCCCACGCGATCGGTACTCAACTGCACCACATACCGGAGCTGTCGGACCGCTACCTGTACTTCAACGACGACGTCTTCCTCGGCCGCCCCGTCACCGCGGGCCACTTCTTCCACGGCAACGGAATCGCCAAGCTCCCCTTCTCCTCCTTCCAACTCGGCTTGGGCGCACCCCATCCGGACGAACCCGCGCCCAACTCCGCCGGCAAGAACGTCCGGAAACTACTTCTGGACGCGCACAGCCGGTTCACCGTCAACAAGTTCATGCACACCCCGCATCCGCAGATCCGGGAGGTGATGGAGGAGCTGGAGGAGCGGTTCGCCGAGGACGTGACGCGCACCAGCCGTTCCCGCTTCCGCTCGGTGACCGACATCGCGATGGGTGCGTCCCTGCACCACCACTACGCCTACCTGACCGGCCGGGCCGTCCCCGGCAAGTACAAGTTGCGCTACGTCGATGTCGCCCTGCCCGATGCCGTCGACCGCCTCGCCTCACTGGCCCGGCACCGCGACCACGACTTCTTCTGCCTCAACGACGTCAACACCCCGGAAGCCGAGCAGGAACGTGTAGCCGACCGCCTCCACACCTTCCTCGAAAGCTACTTCCCCTTCCCCAGCCGCTACGAGCGCTGACCGGCTCAGCAGCTTGGGCAGTACGGTCCTGTTCGGTTGCTGAGGTTGAACGGGCCTGGCCGCACTTCGCGCCGCCGACCGGGGAAGCCCTGGCCGGCGGCCATCACCCCGGGACGCTCTGACACCTCACCGCCAAACACTCCCGGGCCGCTGGGCACGCGGTTTCCCCACCACTCCAGCCGTACGGCTGGAGTGGTGGGCCCCCGTCACGATCGATGCGCTGCTTTGGCTCGCTTGGCACGCTTTTAGATCCTGGAGGCCCATAGCACCACAGTCGGTACCTCACGCGGAGCATCGGGCGTGATTCAACCCAAGGCCCGAGGCTTTTGCGGTGAGCACCGGCGGAGAAGGACTCTTCTCGGCTGAGGGTGTGGCCGAGCCTCGCACCTGGCGACGGTCGGCGGTCGGCGGTCGCTCAGCCTTCCTCGTCGCGCTTCTCCTCGTTCCCGCGCCGGCGGCGCGCCCGCTCGGTGATCTGGCTGGAGAGCCTGTCCTTCACCGAGCCGGCCTTCTCGAGGGTCTCGCTGCCGAGGCTTCTGGCGGCACCGATGCCCTTCGCCCCCGTCTCGAGCGCCTTGTCCCTCGCCTCCGCAGCCGCTTCCGCCCACCGCCTCGCCTCCGACGACCGGCGACCGGACTCGATCCCGAGCCGCCCGTGGAAGTCGTGGACGCCGGTCACGACCTGGTTGCTCGACCGGACCACGGCCGGGGACTTGGTCGGGTGCAGCAGCACCTTCGAGTTGGCCGCCTCGGCGGCCGCATTCATTCGGGCCACCAGACGCTCGGTGCTCCGCGCTATGTACTCCAGCCGTTTCCGCCGGGCGGCCTTCAGCCCGAGGCGATGCCCGTCCAACTCCTCCGGAGACGCATCCAGCACCCGGTCGAGTTCGAGCACGGCGACCGCGTCCTGCAGCTGGAAGCAGCGGGCCAGAACGGCGAGCCACTCCCGAACCGCGGGCTCGGCTTCCCTGACCGCCTCAGCGAGGTCACCTATCTTGGTCTTGCCCTCCAGCTTCTCCGCGAGTGCGTCGAGTTGACGCAGCGCGTACGCCTGGGTATCCGCGATCGTCGTCGGCGCATCCTGCACCTTCGACCATGTGATCTCGTCGACCCTGCCCCTCTTCTCCCGAATGGTCAGGGTCTCCTCGACGACGAAGCCCACTCCGATCATGCGGGCCAGCACAGCGTCCTTCTGGGCGCGCAGGATGTCGTCGACCTTCTCGTCGATCGCGGCGAGATAGTCGGTGATCTCGTCCATGGTCTGCTGCATCGCGACCTGCGTCATGAGCTTCGCGGTGTTGGCGAGAGCCGCCGGGCTGGTCAGAATCGACCGGGGGCCCCGCGCAAATTCGACGAATCCCCTAATCTGGCCCTTCTGCCCCTTCACCACACCTGTACTGAGACCCGTCTTCGCGTTTTTCCTCAGCCCGTACTTCTTGACGACCTGCGCCGACTCCCGGGTCAGCTTCACCCAGCGGCCGGATTCGGCGACGATGTCCGAGCCCGCCTGCGCGGCTGCGGCCCCGGCGTTGAAGGCGGATTTGAGCCGCTGCGTTCCGAGGTCCTTCGACGGCAGTCCCTCCGAGATGAGGAAGCATTCGACGTCCGCCGCGTTCCCGATGACGGCCAGTCCGTCATCGTCGCTGATCAGCTGAATCTCGTCGTTCATCGCCGCTCCTGATGTGGCTTCTCGCAGTTGTGGGTGGTCGGGGTACGCGCGGCGACCGCCGGGCAGGGGCCGAGGTGTTCCGATGACGGAAGATCGAGATGCCGCACCGAGCAGGATCAGGATGTGCTGCCCTTGCGTCGGCGTGAAGCCGGAGTCCGGGCCGGCACCGGTTCTCCTTAACCGGGAGCGTGCTGAAGGTCAGCGCGTCGTCGGCCGGTAGGAGTATCGAGGTCTCTTGGCAGTTGGGGCTCCCGCGCCTCGTCCGGAGGGTCTCGACGCGCCTGATGCTACTCCGGTGGTAGGTCTCGCCTGCTCCGATCTCGACCTCGGGGAACAATGACACAGCCGTTGACACCAAGAACGATCATGGTCAGTTATCGAGCTCGTGCACGGTTGGTGGTGAGGCGTCGAGGAACATCGGCGGGCTCGCCGGTGTAACGGTGCCAGCGGGCAACCCGGACGCTGGTGCCGTTCTCCCGGTGTGTGTCGGGGGTAAGGAAGCCGTCGAGTCGGGGCGAACGTTCCGCGCCCGGCAGTCGTCAGGGTGGAGGCTGGCAGTTCCCCCTCCAGCGCCGGCGAGATCAAACGCTAGACCCTCCGCGCGGGGTCCGGTGACGAGTCCCGCACTGAAGCGGAGGCCCGAAGTCACGCTGAGTTACTTGTCACTTCGCCGTGACTTCGGGAGAACAGGCCCGAGTTCGCTGCAGCCAGTCGTACGACTGGCTGGTCCTACCGGCCATGATTCCTCGTCTGCCCCGCCGCCGGGCTGAAAGGCGCGTCCTGCGCCAGACCTGCATCGATGTCCTGTGCGCCTACCTGCGCCTGCCCTACATATCCGAAACCGACCTCCCCGCTGGTGACGCGGAAGCCCGGCACACTACCTGGCTCTGCGGGAAGTGCGGCACACCATCATCTGGCTTGTCCGCGACCACCTCCGTCTCCCCGTGGACCACCCCCACTCCTGGCAGGGCCACGACTTCGACTTCACCGGCGTTGTCTTTGACGGCGGAGACTTCTCCAAGGCGGTGTTCTCCGGCGGCAGGGTCGACTTCGGCGGGGTCGACTTCTCTGGCAGCACGGTCCGCTTCAGCAGGGCCGAGTTCACGACCTGCGGCACAAGTGGGCCACCGTGACCCTGGGTAGCGGCGTCCCCCTCCACGAGGTGTCGCGGTGGATGGGGCACGCTTCCATCAGGGTCACGGCGGACCGCTACGGCCACCTCACCGCCGACGGCAGCGAGCGCTGCCGGCAGGTGCTCGGGGCCGTCTTCGACGGCGCCGGGTCAGCGGATGCCGAGCGCGCGCAGCGCGCGGTGCTGGGCCGGGGAGGGCTTTGCCGGGAAGAGGATGTAGCAGATGCCTCCCGTACCGCTTCTGACCTGGCCCTTGTCGTTGTAGCGCTTCGTCCTCAGCCAGATGTTCTCGAACTGCCGGCGCTTGTAGACGCGGCGGACGGCCTCGTTGCTGTCGCTGGCCGGGTCGTTGGCGATGACGTCGCCGTCCTTCGTGAAGCCGATGACGGTCATCAGGTGGCCCGCGGTGCCGTAGCCCGCGCCGTCGAGTTCGGACTCCATGAAGGACTGGGAGGTGATCAGGGGGATGCCGGCGCGGACCAGGCTCTCGGCGTCCGCGAGGGAGTCCAGGCGGGTCACGACGCCCTGCATGTCGCGGTAGGTGGCCGCGTAGGCGGTGTTGAACGGCCAGTTGCCGCAGCCGGAGTACTGGTAGTCGTAGGTGAAGCGGGCGGCGTGGCAGACCTGGGGGTCGGCGTACTCGGGGTTGACCCAGGACAGGTCCTCGGCGGTGGGCCTGCGTCCCCAGTACTCGATGATCATCTGCGAGGAGGTGGGGCTGCACCACGCCTCGCCACCGTTGTCGTACTCCGGGTACTGGCCGATGTGGGTGTTCTGCGAGTAGCGCGGGACGTCCAGTTCGACGCCCGCGGCCACACCCGGGGCGGAGGCCGGGACCTCGAAGCGGTCGGGGACGTCGGATCCCATGGCGCCCAGGCGCCAGACCACGGGGGTGGCGTCGGTGCCGGGGGCGCGGTGGAGGGTGGCGCGCAGCCGGTAGGAGGCCAGGCGCAGGCCGGTGGAGGTGTCGTCGACGGCGAAGGTGTCGGTCCAGACGCTGGACTTGCCGTCACCCTGGTCGTCCACGGAGGTGCGGCGGATGTCCTCGTCGCCGGCGGCCCAGACGCCCAGGGTGTACCAGGGGGTGTCGGTGCCGTCGGTGTACGTGCCCCGCATCTCGATCCGGATCCAGGTGCCGGCCGGGGTGTGGGCGTTCCAGGAGGCGACGAGTTCGCCGGCGGGCACCGGCAGGCGGTGGACGGGCGAGGTCCACACGGCGTACTCCCAGGCGGCGGTGCGCCGGGTGTGCGGGTCGGTGTAGTCGGTGGTGCCCGCGGGGGCGGCGATGGTGATGCCGGGGCGGTCGCCGGTCGCCACGCGGGTGCCCCGCCCGGTGCCGGAGCGCCAGTCGGCGGCGGAGGTCCAGGCGCGGTAGTCCACCGTGGAGCCGGTCCGTGCGCCGGTCCGTGCGCCGCCCGGGCCCGTCCCGGGTGCGGGCGGGGAGGCCGGGAGCGGGGAGGCGGCGGCCGGGGAGAGCGCGGTCTGGGAGGCGACGGCCGCTGCGGCGGTGGCGACGGCGGCGGCGAGTACGGTGCGGCGGGTGGCCGGTCTGCTGTCGGTCATGGCGGTGGGTACCCCGGTCCTTCCGTGAGTCGGTGCGCGTGCGGTCCCGCGCGTGGGTGCTGCGCCGATACGGCGGCGGTGGTACCGCGGACGGACCGCGGAGTGTCCACATCTTGCCGCCGCCGGATCTTCGGGGCCAGTGCTGCGGGCCCCCGCGCACCCGAAAACATTGGTGTCGACCAGTGGTGTTACCCGGTCGGCCGTACGCTGGAGCGGTGATCTCCCGTGCCCGTTCCGGTCTGGCCGGCCTCGTCCGGCGGCTGCGCGCCCTGCCGCCGTCGTGCGGTCCGGTGCGGCTGGTGGCGGTCGACGGGCACGCCGGGTCCGGCAAGAGCACGCTGGCCGGACGCCTGGCGGCCCGGCTGGGCGGGGCGCCGGTGCTCCATCTGGACGACCTGGCAAGTCACGAAGCCCTGTTCGAGTGGACGGACCGTTTTCTGGAGCAGGTGGCCGCCCCCCTCTCACGCGGGGAGCCGGCCCGGTACGGGGTGTACGACTGGGAGCACCGGGTGTTCGGCGGGGAGCGTGCGCTGCCGCCCGCGCCGGTGGTGCTGGTGGAGGGGGTCGGCGCGGGGCGCCATGCCCTGCGCCCCCATCTGGCCTGTGTCGTATGGCTGGACCTGCCGCGCGAGGAGGCCTGGGCCCGGGGACGGCACAGGGACGGGCCGGAACTCGCGGGCTTCTGGGACGACTGGGATCGCGCGGAGGCGCGGCACTTCGCCGCCGACCCCACCCTCCCCCACGCCGATCTCCTGGTACGGCGGTGCGCGCAGGGGTATCTGGTGCTTCCGGGACCGCGAGGGGACGGAGAGAAGTCCGTTGCTGGTCACGGTGGGTGACACCGGGTCAGCGGTAAGCGCTCTCACCCTACCGGTCCGTACGTTCCGTCCCGCACCGGCTTGACCGGCCCCGGCTCCTGGTTCTACGTTCTCCCTGAACGGCCTGACAGGCCGTTCCCGCACGAAGCCCCCGGTTGTTCCCCCGTGATCGGGGGCTTCGTCCTGTCCGGGTTCCGCCCGGACGGCTCCGGCGCGTTCTCACCGTCCGTCACCATCCGCCACCGGGCGGGAGCCGCCGGCCCGCCGGGGCCTCCCCGCGCCCCTGCGGCCTGCGCATACGCCGTCTACGACGGGAACCGCGGCGCGGGTACCATGCCAAAGGCCGTGGACGGCCGGGGCCCTGCCCTGTCTGCCTGCGGCAACTCCCTTTCGCAGCATGGCCGTTGAGCGACGTTGAGAACCACCGCCGCCGTCGGGTGACCGCCCGGCGCATACCTTCGGGGGACGTTTCGTGGGGGACGTGAGGGACTACGGCACGCAGGACGTCCACGGTCCGCAGGCCCCCGCCGATCTCGCCTGGCTGCGCGGCGTCGACGCGTACACCGTGGGCTCCTACACCCACGCCGAGGAGGAGTTCCGCGCCGCCGTGCGCATCGATCCGGGCATGGCCGACGCCTGGCTGGGGCTGCACGCCCTGCGCGTGGACACCACCACCGCGCTGCTGCGGATGCACGAGCACCGCCACCGGTTCGGCGAGCAGCGAGCCCGGCACGGCCGCGCCCTCAACTCCTGGTACTGGCTGGGCTGGTGGGTGCAGCCTGTGCTGGAGACCGAGCGCGACCTGCTGCTGGCGCACGCCTCGCACTGGCTGGACGGCCGCCACGTGGCCGACCTGGACCGGGCCCTGGCCGAGTGCCCGCCGGTGGAGGCCGATCCCCAGGTGCGGTTCCTGCACGCCTGCCGCGCCTACCTCGCCAAGGACTGGGAGCTGCTGGTCCGGTACACCGAGCCGCTGGTGGGCGACCCGCTGCTGGGCGTCGAGGCCGGTCTGTTCGCGGGCATGGCCCGGGTGCGGCTGGAGATGTACGGGCAGGCCGAGCCGCTGCTGGCCGCCGCCCTGATGCGCTGCCGCAGCGAGCAGCCGCAGCGCAAGGAGCTGCGCTACTGGCTGGCCCGGGCCCGGGAGGGCACCGGGCGCAGCGCGGCGGCGCTGCCGCTGTACCGGGCGGTGTACCGGGTGGATCCGGTGTTCATGGACACCGCCGCCCGGCTCACCGCCATCGCCGAGGGCGACGGGCTGGACGACGCACCGGGTGTGGCGGCCACGGCCGTGACGCTCGCGGACGGCGCCGAGGAAGCGGACGGCCCGCCGTTCGAGGCCGCGCCGGATGACCTGCCGGGTGACCTGCCGGCAGGTGTGGGCTGGTCCGCCGACGGCGCCGATCTCGCCGATCCGGCCGCCGGGGGCCTGCCCGGTACGGGCGGCGGCTCGGTCGTTGGCGCGGGCGGTGGCGCGGGCGGTGGTGTGAGCGGGCCCGTGCCGGTGGAGGCCGGCGGGGTACGGGAGCGGTCCTCCGGCGGCCGGGGTACGGCCGGGCGCTTCCCGGCGGGACCGGCCGACCCTGTGCTGCTGGCACGCGCGATGGGGGAGCTGGAGCGCATGGTCGGGCTGGAGCCGGTCAAGCGCCAGGTCCGGGCGCTGTCGGCACAGCTGCACATGGCGCGGCTCCGCGCCGAGCAGGGTCTGCCCGTCCAGCCGCCCAAGCGGCACTTCGTCTTCTCCGGCCCCTCGGGCACGGGGAAGACCACGGTGGCGCGGATCCTGGGGCGGGTGTTCTACGCGCTGGGCCTGCTGGGCGGCGACCACCTGGTGGAGGCGCAGCGCTCCGATCTGGTGGGCGAGTACCTGGGCCAGACGGCGGTCAAGGCGAACGAGCTGATCGACTCGGCGCTGGGCGGGGTGCTCTTCGTGGACGAGGCGTACAGCCTGTCCAACACCGGCTACGGCAAGGGCGACGCGTACGGCGACGAGGCGCTCCAGGTGCTGCTCAAGCGCGCCGAGGACAACCGGGACCGGCTGGTGGTGATCCTGGCGGGCTATCCGGAGGGCATGGACCGGCTGCTGGCCGCCAATCCGGGCCTGGGTTCGCGCTTCACCACCCGGGTGGACTTCCCCAGCTACCGCCCGCAGGAACTGACGGCCATCGGCGAGGTGCTGGCGGCCGAGAACGGCGACTTGTGGGACGAGGAGGCGCTGGAGGAGCTGCACAGCATCAGCGGCCACGTCGTGGACCAGGGCTGGATAGACGAACTGGGCAACGGCCGCTTCCTGCGCACCCTGTACGAGAAGTCCTGTGCCTACCGCGATCTGCGGCTGTCGGACTACCCGGGCACGCCCTCCCGGGAGGAGCTGGCGACACTGCGGCTGCCGGATCTGATGCAGGCCTACGGCGAGGTGCTGTCCGGCCGCGGCCCCGAGGGGCCGCGGCGCGAGCCCCCCTCGCTCGCCTGATCCCCGCCCCGGGACGGGGGTCCGCCCCCGGCCGGCGGTGCGGTGTGCGACAGCGGGGTGTACGGCGATGCGGCGCCGGACCGGCGCGGAAGGGCCGGGCTCAGCGGGAGGACGGCCCCGTGCCGTAGCGCTCGGCCAGCGCGCGCAGCGCCCTAGCGTCCCGGATGGCCTGCTGTTTGGCGATACCCGGCTGGATGCCCATGGCCGGCAGGGTGGTGCCGTCGGCGAGGTCCAGGAGTACCCAGGGGTCGCCGGGGCGGAGGTTCACCCTGACGACCTCCGCCCATTCCAGGTGACGGACGGTGGTGAGGTTGACGACCGTGACGCCGCTCTCCTGGGCGACCACCTTCGGACGGCTGAGCAGGGCGAGGACGCCGAGGAACAGCAGACCGGTGAGGACGAAGGAGGCCCGCTCCCCCGCGCCGATCCCCTCCAGCATCATCGCGACCGTGGTGAGGGTGGCCAGGATCGCGACGCCGACCGACAGCAGGACGATCCGGGTGCGGGCGGGCCGGAAGGTCACCGGCAGTTCGGGGCCGGGGCCGGGCTCTGCGCCGGGCTCGGGGGTGGGGGCGGGCACGTGCGTCGCTCTCCGGTGGGTGGGTCGGTGCTTCGGTGGATGCCGACGGCCTCAGAGGCGGCAGGCGTGGATGCCGGTGGTGAGGATCGCCCGGGCGCCCAGGTCGTACAGGTCGTCCATGATCCGCTGGGCGTCGCGGGCGGGCACCATGGAGCGCACCGCGACCCAGCCCTCGTGGTGCAGCGGCGAGATGGTGGGCGACTCCAGGCCGGGGGTGAGGGCCACGGCCTGCTCGACCTTCTCGGCACGGATGTCGTAGTCCATCATCACGTAGCGCCGGGCCACCAGGACGCCCTGCATGCGGCGGAGGAACTGCCGCACCTTGGGGTCGTCGGCGGGTGCTCCGGTGCGCCGGATGACGACGGCCTCGGACTCCAGGATGGGCTCGCCGATGATCTCCAGTCCGGCGTTGCGCAGCGTGGTGCCGGTCTCGACGACGTCGGCGATGATCTCGGCGACACCGAGCTGGATGGCCGTCTCCACCGCGCCGTCGAGGCGGACGACGGAGGCGTCCACCCCGTTGTCCGCCAGGTGCTTGGCGACCAGGCCGGGGAAGGAGGTGGCGATGGTCATGCCGCCGAAGTCGCCGACGCCGCCCGCCGTGCCGGGGCGGGTGGCGTAGCGGAAGGTGGAGGCCGCGAAGCCGAGCTGGAGGATCTCCTCGGCGGCGGCCCCGGAGTCCAGCAGCAGGTCTCGGCCGGTGATGCCGATGTCGAGCTTGCCGGAGCCCACGTAGACGGCGATGTCGCGGGGGCGGAGGAAGAAGAACTCGACCTCGTTGTCGCTGTCCACCAGGACCAGCTCGCGGCGGTCCTTGCGCTGCTTGTAGCCGGCCTCATGGAGCATCGCCGACGCAGGCTCGGACAGTGAACCCTTGTTGGGGACGGCGATGCGCAGCATGGGGTGGTCTTCCTTCGCTTCTTCGGGCCGGTGCGGGCGGCACGGAGTGGGTGGTGCGGGGTGGGTGGTGCGGGGTGGGTGGTGCGGAGTGGTACGGACGGGAGGCGCGGTCGGCGGTGACGGCGCCGGAGGGATCCGGGGGGTTCCTACAGGTGAGCGTATACGTCGTCGAGGCCGATACCCCGGGCGACCATCATCACCTGAAGGTGGTACAGCAGTTGGGAGATCTCCTCGGCGGTGCGCTCCGCTCCCTCGTGCTCCGCGGCCATCCACACCTCGGCGGCCTCCTCGACGACCTTCTTGCCGATGGTGTGGACGCCCGCGGCCACCAGCTCGGCGGTGCGGGAGGTGGCGGGGTCGCCGGTGGCGGCCTTCTGCTGGAGCTCGCCGAAGAGCTCCTCGAATGTCTTGTTCGCCATGGTGCCCCCTACCCTACGCCGGTCGCGGGTCCGCTCACCGCCAGGGTTCGGCGACGGTGCGCAGGACGGCGGCCGTGGCGACGGCGGCGGTGACCGCCTCGTGTCCCTTGTCCTCGCTGGAGCCCTCCAGCCCGGCGCGGTCCAGGGCCTGCTCCTCGGTGTCGCAGGTCAGCACGCCGAAGCCGACGGGCACGCCGGTTTCCACGGAGACCTGGGTGAGGCCGGCGGTGACCCCCTGGCAGACGTAGTCGAAGTGCGGGGTGCCGCCGCGGACGACGACGCCGAGCGCGACGACCGCGTCGTAGCCGCGGGCCGCCAGCACCTTGGCGGCGACCGGCAGTTCGAAGCTGCCGGGGACGCGCAGCACGGTGGGTTCGTGGATGCCCAGCTCGCCCAGGGCGCGCAGCGCGCCGTCGAGCAGGCCGCCCATCACCTTCTCGTGCCACTGCGCGGCGATCACGGCCACGCGCAGGTCGCCGCAGTTCTTGACGGTCAGTTCGGGGGCGCCCTTGCCGCTCACGTTGCTCCTCGTCGGTGGGTCGTTCGGTGGGTCGTTCGGTGGGTCGTTCGATGGATGGGTGCGGGGACGGGGACGTCCGGCGGGCCCGATGTCGCCGGGGCCGGTGTCACTGGCCGCTGCAGACGGGGACCGGTTCCCCGTCCAGCCAGGGCAGGTCGTGCCCCATGCGGTCCCGCTTGGTGCGCAGGTAGCGCAGGTTGTGCTCGCCCGCCTGGACGGGCATCGGCTCGCGGCCGGTGACGCGCAGACCGTACCGGGCGAGGGCGTCGGTCTTGTCGGGGTTGTTGGTCATCAGCCGCAGGGAGCGCACACCGAGGTCGGTGAGCATCTGCGCGGCGGCGGCGTAGTCGCGGGCGTCGGCGGGCAGACCGAGCTCCAGGTTGGCGTCGAGGGTGTCGCGGCCCGCCTCCTGGAGCTGGTAGGCGCGCAGCTTGGACAGCAGGCCGATGCCCCGGCCCTCGTGTCCGCGCAGGTAGACCACCACACCGCGGCCCTCGGCGGCCACGCGGCGCAGGGAGTCCTCCAGCTGGGGCCCGCAGTCGCAGCGCAGCGAGCCGAACACGTCGCCGGTCAGGCACTCGGAGTGCACCCGCACCAGGACGTCCTCGGCGCCCTCGACGTCCCCGGCGACCAGGGCGATGTGCTCCACGCCGTCGGCGGTGGAGCGGTAGCCGTGGGCGCGGAAGTCGCCGTGGGCGGTGGGCAGGGAGGTGACGGCCTCGCGTCGGACGGCGGGCAGGGCGGGGGCGGTCGCGGAGTCGGCGGAAGGGGCGGGGACGGGGCCGGCGGGGGCGGCCTGCTCACGGGAGCGGCGGTAGGCGATCAGCGCCTCGATGGAGACGATCGCCAGGCCGTGCTTGCGGGCGAAGGGCACCAGCTCGGGCAGGCGCAGCATGGTGCCGTCCTCGCCCGCGATCTCCACGATGGCGGCGGCGGGACGCAGTCCGGCCAGGCGTGCGAGGTCGACCCCCGCCTCGGTGTGGCCGGGGCGCTCCAGCACGCCGCCGGGGCGGGCGCGCAGCGGGAAGACGTGGCCGGGGCGCACCAGGTCGCCGGCCTCGCAGGCCGGGTCGGCCAGCAGCCGGATGGTGGTGGCGCGGTCGGCGGCGGAGATGCCGGTGGTCACCCCGTGGGCGGCGGAGGCGTCCACGGAGACGGTGAAGGCGGTGCCCATCGACTCGGTGTTGTCGCCGACCATCTGCGGCAGTTCCAGCCGCTCCAGCTCTCCGGCCTCCATCGGCGTGCAGATCAGGCCGCGGCACTCGCTCATCATGAAGGCGACGATCTCGGGCGTGACCGATTCGGCCGCGACGACGAGGTCGCCCTCGTTCTCGCGGTCCTCGTCGTCGACGACCACCACCGGGCGTCCGGCGGCGATGTCGGCGATCGCGCGCTCGACCGGGTCCAGCGCCAGGGCGTCGCCGACCGCACCGCCGAACGCGTCGGCCGCCACGGGGTCGGCGGAGGCCGCGGGATCGGCGGGACGCGGGTTCCAGGTGTGCAGCACGGTCATGCCGGAGCTCCTTCCAGAGCGGGGTCGTTCGCCGCCTTCGCGCGGGAGCGCAGCCACCAGTCGCGCAGGCCCCACAGGACGAGGACGAAGTAGATGACGTAGACCAGGCCGGAGAAGGCGAGGCCGCTGCCGAAGGCGAGCGGGACGCCGACCAGGTCCACCAGCAGCCAGGCGAACCAGAACTCCACCCATCCGCGGGCCTGGGCGACCATCGCGGCCAGGGTGCCGACGAAGATGTAGGCGTCGGCCCACGGGCTCCAGGAAAGCTGCGGGTAGAGCGTGAACAGCCCGCCGACCGCGAGGGTGCCGGCGGCCGTTCCGGCCAGCAGCAGGCCGCGTTCGCGCCAGGTGGCGAACCGTACGGTGATCCTGCCGTCGGCCCTGTTGCCAGCACCGTCGCCGGAGGGCCGCCCGGCCGCCGCGCTCCCGTCGTCCGCCGCCGCCGCGGAGGCGCCGCGCTGCCACTGGCGCCAGCCCCACACGGCGACGCCGATGACCAGCAGCTGCTTGCCGACGCCGCCCGAGAGCTGGGCGGAGGCGTAGGCGGCGACCAGGATGAGTCCGGCCAGGAACTGCGCGGGCCAGGTCCAGATGGAGCGGCGCCAGCCGAGGGCGAGGGCGGTCAGGCCCATGACGTTGCCGACCATGTCGGACCACTTCACGCCCTGGCCGAACGCCTCGAAGGCGGTGCCGTTGAGGGTTCCGTCGAGCCACTCCAGCGCGCTCATCGGGCGACCCCGGCGGTCCCGGTGATCTCGACGGTCTCGGTGATCTCGGCGGTCTCGGTGATCTCGGCGGCACCGGCCGGCCCGGCCGCGACGCGGTGGCCGAGCAGCCGCTCGACGTACTTGGCCAGGACGTCGACCTCCAGGTTGACCGGGTCCCCGACGCCCTTCACGCCCAGTGTGGTCAGGGCGAGGGTGGTGGGGATGAGGCTGACGGTGAAGTCCGTCTCGCCCGCCTCGACGACGGTGAGGCTGACGCCGTCCACGGTGATCGAGCCCTTCTCCACGATGTAGCGGGTGAGCCCGCCCGGGGCGGCGATCCTGACGATCTCCCAGTTCTCGCCGGGGACGCGCTCGGTGATGGTGCCGGTGCCGTCCACGTGGCCCTGGACGATGTGGCCGCCGAGCCGTCCGCCCAGCGCCATGGGGCGCTCCAGGTTGACGCGGTCGCCGGCGGTCAGGGCGCCGAGGCAGGAGCGCTTGAGCGTCTCGGCCATGACGTCGGCGGTGAACTCGCCGTCCGCGGTGTCCACGACGGTCAGGCAGACGCCGTTGACCGCGATCGAGTCGCCGTGCTTCGCCCCCTCGGTGACCAGCGGGCCGCGCAGCCGGAAGCGGGAGCTCTCCTCCAGCTCCTCGACGGCGGCGACCTCGCCCAGCTCTTCGACGATTCCGGTGAACACTCAGGACTCCTTGGGCTCGTGGACGGCGGGGGCGGGAGCGGACTCGGCGGATACGGCGGATACGGCGGATACGGGCGCGACGGGTACGGCGGGTACGGCGTCGATGCGCAGGTCGGGCCCGATCCTCTCGACCGCGGTCACCGTCAGTCGCAACGCATCGGCGATGGTGGCGATTCCGGCGTCGGCGAGGGCGGCGGGCCCGGCGCCCAGGAGGGCCGGGGCGAGGTAGGCGGTGACCCGGTCCACCGCGCGGGCGGCGACGAAGGCCCCGGCCAGGGTGGCGCCGCCCTCCAGCAGCACGGACCGCACGCCGCGGCCGTGGAGGGCGGTGAGCAGCGCGGTCACGTCCAGGCCCCGGCCGTGCCCGCCGGCGTGGCCTCC